>JBBSFL010000006.1:0-25896 GCA_038238735.1 Fimbriimonadales bacterium
CGGAGCCGCGCGTCTCGGCGCTGAGCATGAGTCAAGTATGGCATCGCGGCATCATAATCGAGTCGGTGCAACTTCGCACAAAGCCCTTCACGATTCCGCGAATTATCTTCGCTCGCCTGTCGGCCGAGCTCTACGTCCGCCGCTTCTGGTACCTCATCCTGCCCTGGCCTCTTATGGCGGTCGGCCTCATCCTCCTTTCGCGAGATCGCAACATCATTTTCCTCGCGTTGCTCGTCGGCCTCTGGCCGCTCACCTTGCCTCTTCGCGCCTTCTTCATGACCTCGAAAACGGCCCGTCTCTTCGAGAGCCCAACCTACGTGACGATGGACGAAGAGAACCTCTACTTCCACCCCCAAGCAGGCCAAGGCATGAAAGTCGCCCGCGGGAGGATCAATTCGGTCGTCGAACTGCACGGCTACCTAGCGATCATCGTTGGGCTCGTCAAATTTGCCTTCATCCCGGTTCAGGCATTCGATTCCCCAAAACAGGTCGCCAAACTCAAGTCAGCCCCGGGGTCATAACCAACTTTCCCCTCTTCTCCGGGAGGGGGCAGGGGAGGTCTGCCGACTTGTAAACTCAAGAAAGCCGTCAAGCTGGAGCATGAATCGCCCGGAAATGCTCATCCAAAACCGAGACCTGCGCCCGATTCGTCCAATCCAGTGAAACCGGAGTGATCGAGACGAAGCCCTCGCTTACCGCCTCCACATCCGTCCCCGGTTGCTCGCCCGGAGACATCACCACGACTCCGCCTTGCCAATAGTAGGGCCGGCCCCAAGGGTCCTCTCGGAACTCTACGCGGTCCTGGTAGACCCGCTGCCCCATCCCGCAAACCCGATGACCCCGTAACTCCTCAAAGGAAATCGCTGGAACGTTCACGTTCAGGAAAGTCAACGGCGCGGAAGGCGATTCGACCAGCATCGACCAATGCTCCCGAAGCCACCGAGCCCCCGTGTCGTAATGCAATGGGGCCCCGCTGACAAAGCAGGCCATGCTCAGCGAGACCGACCGAATTCCGTTGATCGTCCCCTCCATCGCCCCCGCCACCGTCCCTGAATAGGTCACGTCGAACCCAAGATTCGGCCCGTTGTTGAATCCGCTCAGAACCAAATCGCAGCCATCCGGCCAGGCTACCGTCAGTCCGACATTCACACAATCGACCGGCACCCCGGTCACCTCGAGCGCGGCCAAGCCATCCAGTTCGAGCTCCTGAACCCGAAGAGGATCGCGCATCGTCATCGAGTGACCGCAAGCGGATCGCTCGCGATCGGGAGCCACCAGCTTCACCTCCCCGAATTCCCGAGCAACATCGGCAAGCGCCTTCAATCCAGGCGCGAAAAGCCCGTCGTCGTTGGTAAGCAGAATCCGCAAGGAAGAATCCATCACCTGCATTCTGATGGAAGGAGCGAAGAATCAATCCCGCCATTCCCATGGTGGGGGCAGGGGGAGGTCTGCTTCGCAAACCCCCGAATGAGAAAGAAACCTAAGCGCCGCCGCGGCCGCGACCACCACCGCCGGGACCACGCCCGCCGCCGCCCGGTCCGCCGCGACGCCGAAGCTGCGACACGTCGAACGTCCGGCCCTGCATCGCCTTCCACTTCGACTTCTGCGGCCCGGTCAGAATCTTGTCCGCCGCCGCCGCTTCCTCGCGACGCCACTTGTCGTTCATCGCGCGAAACTGGTCCATCCGCTTCTGCCAAGCCGCCGGGTCCTGGGGCTGGCCCGGACGCATCGTCCCGAGACCCTGCATCGCCGCCGAACGCTCCTTGCTCACCTGCGCCCCCGCCGCCTGAAGCTTCGCGATCTGCCCCGCATTGAGCCCGAGGTCGTGCTGCACCGACTTCAAACCAAGCGCCGCTGCGCCGTAAGACTGCAGCGTGATCTCCTTCAGCCGTCGCTTCTGGCCAGAGTTGAGAATCTTGACCGCGTCCTGCATCTTCTGCATGCGCTCCTTCATCATTTTCTGAATATCCCCGCCACCGGCGCCAGGTCCACCCTGGCC
Organism: Fimbriimonadales bacterium; assembly: GCA_038238735.1. Lineage (GTDB taxonomy): Bacteria > Armatimonadota > Fimbriimonadia > Fimbriimonadales > Fimbriimonadaceae > JAFDWR01. The sequence continues at coordinate 2,000 of JBBSFL010000006.1, forward strand.
GCGCTGAGGCAGAGTCGCCGTGATCTTAGAAATCTGAACCGGCGTCAGCCGAAGCTCCTTCTGAACCGCCGGGTTCCCAAGCAAGCCACCGTTCGTATCGCCGGCCATCATGCGGAACTGCGACCCCCCGCCCTGCCGACCCCCGCCCGGAGGTCCACCACCAGGCCGCTGAGCCCCCGCAAAACAAGCCAAACCGGCGGCGACGACCAATAAACAACTGCGAAGCCTCATCAACCCTATTTATGCACAAACCAACTCGATGAGTTCCACCCGCGCTTGACCGAGAAAAGCCTCACTCTCAAACCCGAGCTCATTCAGTTCCAAATTCAAAATACAAAATTAAAAAGAGTCCCGATTGACAAACGGCCCAGAAGTTCCCGTAAGGGACATGGATGAATTTCTGCGCCGACTGGCGCCCGTCTGGCAGCCTCACAGTGGCCAGACTGAGTTTCTCGAGAGCGAGGCGAAAATCAAAGTGCTGGCTTGCGGCAGACGGTGGGGCAAGACCGATGCTTGCGCCGTCCAGGTCCTCGCCGCCCTCCACCGCCCCTTCCCGACCAAGCACCTCCTCATCGCCCCGACCCAAGATCAGGCGCGGATCCTCTTTGCTCGACTCATCGAGCTTCTCGAAGAATGGAAACTGCAGGAAACACCCCCAAAAAAATTAGAAAAGTTAGAACTTAGGGATTTCAGGGAAGGAGGGCCGAGGCTGCGTATACGCCGCTCGCCCTATCCATCGCTCGTCTACAACGGACACAAGGTCTCCGCGCGATCCGGACACATCGGCCGGAGCCTCCGCGGAAACGAGGCGACCGACATCGTGGTCGACGAAGCCGCCTACGTCCCCGAATCCCTCATCACCGAGATCGCGATGCCGATGCTCGCCACGACGAAGGGCTCGCTCACCCTCATCTCCACTCCGAACGGGATGAACCACTTCTGGCGATTCTTCGGAATGGGCCAGCGCCAGGAGCACGGAATCTGGACCCGCCACGCGCCGAGCTCGGAGAACCCACTCGTTGGCCAGGACTTCCTCGAAATCCAGCGGCAACTCATATCCCCGCGCGCTTTTGCCGTCGAATACGAAGCTGAGTTCATCGAGATCGAAGGCACCGTCTTCCGCAAGGCCGCCGTCGAATCGTGCCTCGTCCCGGTTCTCCAACCCACGGACGGGGATGTCTTCATCGGCATCGACTGGGGCCGCCACGAAGATTCGACCGCCGTGGCCGTTCTGAAAGGCACGACCGCATGCGCCTCGCTGCTTGAGGTCCAAGCTTTCAATCAGGTCGGATGGACCGCCCAAGTCGCCCGAGTCGCCGCCATCGTCGCCCGCTACCCAAGCGCGATCATCGCCTGCGACGCCACCGGCCTCGGCGACGGCATCACCGAGATGCTCGTCAAAGCGCTGCCGCCGCGACGCGTCGATGAAGTCGTCTTCACCCGCAAGGAGAAAGTCAGCCTTATCGACAATCTTTCGACCCTCATCGAAGGCGCAGCCCTAAGAATGGAGCCCGATCCGCGGCTCCTAACCGAGCTAGAAAACTTCCAGTACGAAGCCAACGGCAAGATGGAGGCCCGCGGAAATTACCACGACGACATCGTGACCGCCCTCGCCCTCGCCGCCAGCCGCCTGCCCAAGCACTACAAGGCGAAAGTCGTCCTCGCCGGCGAACGCTCCTTCACAGCGCCGCCCTGTTGGAGCGCCGGGTTCAGCCGGCCCCCAAGCGATATCACCCACAACCGCGCGCAGCCATCCAACGAAGAGCCCGCGCCAAGGAGAATCTATGCGATTGAATTGGTTTAACCGCCGCCCCCGAGCGGCCAAGAAAGACGCCGTGCCTCAGCTCACTCCCTACGAGCGAAAGGCCCTTGAGCAGCCAGGCCTCCCCGCCGGGCCGCTGCCCTACGACATGTACGACCGTATGCAGACGGACTCGATGATCCAAACCGTCCTGACGGTAAAACGCCTCGGCGTCCTCGCTACCGACTTCCACATCCGCCCCTCTGCCGACACCGCCTCCGCGAAACAGAAGGCCGCCTTCATCGAAGAGGCCTTCTCTCGAATGGAAGGCTCGCCCGGCACGATCCTGAGCGGCGCGATGGACGCCTTCGCCAAAGGCTGGTCGGTGCAAGAGGCGATTTACGCGCCCAAAGGAGGCAGGATCTGGCTCCAAGCCGTCAAGCCCAAGGACCCCCAGCTCTTCGGACTGGAAGTGGACGAGTTCGGCAACATCCACCAGCTCAATCTCCGCCTTCCCGGCCGACCCGACGAGACGCTTCCGAGAGACAAGTTCATTCTCTGGGCGAACCGTGAGCAATACCGCCGCCCGAAGGGCCGCAGCGACCTCGACGCCGCCTACCCGCACTGGAAGGCCAAGCAAACCCTGCTCGGCGCTTGGAAGCTGCACCTGGAGAGATTTGCCATGCCCACCGTCCTCGGCAAGTTCCAAAGAGGCCTTCCCGCCGAGGAGCAAGCCTCCCTCAGCCGCCAACTCAGAGAGCTGAGCCAAAACGTCGCGATCGTATTCCCCAGCGAGATCGATATCAGCACTCTCGGTGCGAATAAGGAGCAGTCTCAAGGCTTCATGGACGCCCTCGATTTCCACAACCGAGAAATCGCCCGAGCCGTCCTCGGCCAAACGCTCACAACGGACGAAGGCCGCCGGGTGGGCTCGCTCGCCATGGGCAAGGTCCACCTGCAGGTTCTCTTGGTTCAGCTCGAATCGCTGAGGAAGGAATTGGCCGACCGAGTCATGACCGAACAAGTCATCCGGCCTCTCATTGAACTCAACTTTGGGCCAGGCGAGCTTCCCAAGTTCGTATTCGAACCCATGAAGCTCGACGCCTTCGCCACGGGTCAGGTCGCCTAGCCTACACTTGCTGGGCATCAGTCTTGCCCCCTGAGGGGCTGTGGGGTGGCGCTTGCCTCAAGTGGACGCCATGGTGATGTAATGTGAGGGTGCTCGAAAAGTCACGGGCGTCTTGATGATGATCGTGGCGCTGCCCAACGCGTACCTCATCTACCTCATCGAGAGTCAAAGGACCGGGTCAGCGGCGGTCATCTCAGGTTGGGACTGGCGAAACCTATATTTAGGACTCGCAATAGGATCTGCATTGGCCTTCTTACTCTTGGGAGCGCTATTAGCAATCTTGCCCACCTGAGCAAAGATCTCTGTTTGGCGGGCAGCGGCCGTTTGGCTCGTTTTGGTAACGTTTGCGGCCTAGCAGAAGGTGGTCCTGACATAATGGCGGCCACTTTTGGTTATGACCAGAGGTGGATAGATACCGCTCGGCAGATTGTTCACGCCATGCTTTTGCTAGCTGGTCTGATCCTGACCTTCATGGACGTAACCGGCATCTATCAGAAGAAGAGCTCGGAACCCTCGGAGTAGCTCTTCCCGCTCTCTGGACCCCTGGGGTGGGCAGTCATAATAGAGGCGTGAGAGCCCTGCTCGTCGTCGCGGCGATCCTCTACCTGACTTGTATAAAAGTCGCCTTCGACAAGAACCGAGGGCCGGTCGCGAAATTGGCCCTCATCGGCGGCCGTACGACCCTGACGTCCTTCGGTCTCTTCCTCCACTTCATGATGCTGAAGATGGGCGCGAGCATGTACACTTGCCTCGTCTCCGGATTCGGCTTCATGATCGCCGCCATCTACCTACCCTGGATCGCCGCCGACCTCCTGGATGGAAAGGCCGTCAAACAAGGCCACGCGAAACCGCCCGACGCCTAGCCGGGCATGTCACAATGACTCCTTAGAATGCCCGATACCGTCCTCGTTCTCGGTTCCGGACCGATCCGTATTGGACAGGGCATCGAGTTCGATTACTCGTGCGTCCACTGCGTCTGGGCGCTCCAGGCGATGGGCTACCGCGCGATTATCGTCAACAACAACCCGGAGACCGTAAGCACCGACTTCGACACCGGCGACGGCCTCTACTTCGAGCCGGTCACTCTGGAAGACGTCTTAGACGTGATCGCCCACGAGAATCCGATCGGCGTTGTGTGCCAGTTTGGTGGTCAAACCGCTATAAATCTTGCCGAAGGCCTCCAGAAAGCCGGCGTGAAAGTGCTCGGTACCTCGCCCGAAGCGATCGCCCGAGCCGAAGACCGGGAGCAGTTCGAGGAACTCCTTCAGGAGCTCGACGTCTGGCGCCCAAGGGGCAAAGCCGTGAGATCGCTCGCCGAGGCGGCGGTGGTTGCGGAGGAAATCGGCTACCCCGTTCTCGTCCGACCCAGCTTCGTCCTCGGGGGCCGAGGGATGGAGATCGTTTTCTCCGAGTCCCAGCTCCGAGGTTTCTATACCGAGGCGGAGGAAGCAAACCCCGGCCAACCGGTGCTCGTCGACAAGTATTTGCTCGGCAAGGAAGCCGAGGTCGACGTGATCTCCGACGGTGAGTCGACCCTCGTGCCCGGCATCATGGAGCACATCGAGCGGGCGGGAGTCCACTCCGGGGACTCGATGGCGGTCTATCCGCCGGTCAGCCTCAATGTCGATGTTCAGACGCAGATGGTTGCCGCCGCGTGCAAAATCGCCAAGGCCCTCGGCGTGAAAGGGCTGATGAACATCCAGTTCGTGATCGTGAACGAGGAGAAGCAGGGCAACGTCGCCTACGTCCTCGAGGTCAACCCGCGGGCCTCGCGAACCGTGCCTTACCTGAGCAAGGTCACCGGGATCCCGATGGTGGACCTCGCGACGCGCTGCATGATGGGCGAAAAGCTAACTAACCTTGGCTACGAAAGCGGCCTGTGGGTTCTAAGCGGAACGCCCGCAAAGACCACAGCAGTTTCGGCATCACCGGCCTGCGGCTTGGAAGAGGTGGCCGACCAATTCGGACTGAAAGAAGTCTCCGGGCCCCAACGCTCGAGGCCAAAAGCGTACGGCTCCGGGGCCAAGCCCCACGCCAACGGCAGGGTGATTCCCGTCAGCGAGTTTCTCGGCGACTCGATCAAGTTGCCCGAGCCGATCCTCTTCGCCGTAAAAGCGCCCGTCTTCTCATTCCAGAAGCTCAGCCGCGTTGAACCTAGTTTGGGGCCAGAGATGAAGTCGACCGGCGAGATCCTCGGCATCGACCGAACCTACCCGGCCGCTCTCTACAAAGCGCTTGTCGCGAGCGGCATTCATTTTAAGGGCGACGGATATGTCCTGATGACGGTCCGAGACGAAGACAAGGAAACCGCCATCAAGATCGCCCGAGGACTGCACGAGAACGGCAAGCGGATCGCGGCCACGCCCGGCACCGCAAGAGCCTTCGCCGAAGCCGGCATTCCGTGCGCGCGGGTAAACAAGATTCAGGAAGGCGAACCCAGCATCCTCGACCTGATCCTCAGCGGCGAGGTCAGCCTAATGATAAACACGCCGAGCCTGGACGAAACCAGCGAAAGTCAAGCCGCCCGCATCCGGCGCGCCTGCATTGAGAGTGGAATTCCCTGCGTGACGAGCATTGACACGGCAGGAGCGATTCTAGCCGCACTAGAGGTTTACGCCAATCCATCGCTCGCTAGCTGTCTGAGGCTGGAAGAATATTTTGAGAGAGTGAATTGAGTCGGACAGTGAGTGAGTTCGAGACGGCATTGAGGATAGAAATGGGAGCCAAACGCAATCGCCCTTGAGGCCCCCCCTCAGTACTCAAATTCCTAGTTCGGCGGCGGCGTCCGCCCGCCCCCGAACATCGCCGGATTGAAAAACGGCAGCTTTTTCAAAGCCTCGATCCGGGCGTTTAGCTGCTTCTGCATCTCGTCAGGCAGGCTTGACAGAGGCACGGTCGCGGCGTCGCGCGCCATGGTGTTGTCCATCAATGTCTGGGAGTCCGTGACACCTTGCGCGACATGGAACTTGAAGTGGTAAATGCTTCGGCTGCCAATGCGTAGCTCGTTGAGATTCGGCATGTAGGCCTGCATCTGAGCGAACTGGGGAGACTCTTTGAAGAATTTGATCATGGACAGCTCGTCCAAACCGAGCGGGGCCATTCCCATCATGCCCTGGCTCGTCGATTTGGCAACCGGCTCGACGGACAGGTTCATTGTTAAAACGCCCCGGCGCGGAAAGCCGTCGGGCATCGCTTCCGTAGGCTCGCTACGAAAGTCAGAGGGCATCTTGAACATCGCTAAAGCTGCCTGCATGAACTCGGGGGTGTCCGACTTCTTCGCGTTGGGGTCCTCGACCTCCAAATGCGCGTTGGCTCCAAAGAGAAGGCGAGTCGCGTAACCCGTCTGCTGGGGGGTCAAGTTGCCAAGCGGCATCACTCCGCCGCGGGCCAGTCCGTTCCGTGCGTCCGGCGTCAGCGTCGCGTAGAGGCGCAGCATGTCCCAATCCGACCGGCCGCCCATTCCGCTCTGGAGCACGTCGGGCGAGAAGGTGATGAAATACGAGGTGGAGGCCGGAGTTTCGAAGGGCGACGGATTCTTGAGCGCGTACTGGGCCAGATCATCAAGCCCCGCGAACTCCTTTCCGCTCACAATTCGAACGAATTGGCCGAGCGCGACCCGATCGACCCGAGTCTTGCGCTCCATGTAGGGATCGATCGGCTTAACGACCATCACGCCGTCAGCATCGCTAATCAGCGCGGACTTGCGCAGCTTCTCATCGAAGCTCGTCAAAGTGAGTTTCTCCTGACCCCCGCCAATATTGAATTGCAAGAGAGAATCCGGCAGTTCGGCGACAACTCCCTCGCCTTTCGATTCGGCCAGGGCGATCGTCGCTTCGGAATCGGCGAAGGAAAGCGGATCGCGCTCGTCCGGCTTCAGCATGATCTTACGAAGATCGTCGGGAATTTTCGCGTCCAGAGAGGCCGGGTTCATTCCGCTGGTCGAGCGAACAGCCTGCATCTCAGAGCTTAGCTTCGAGAGCAAAATTTCCTTTCCCTCGACGGGCTTCGCCCGCTTTTTCATTTGGTCCGGGATCGCCTGCAGATCGCCGATGTTCAGAAACCCGCCGCCGGCCGAGAGATTCTGCCGAGCGCTTAGAAGCACCTTGCCGTTGGTGTCGTACAGAAGAAGCGACACCGAAATGCCGCCCAAGATGCTGTCCCGCGACGCGATAAGCAACACCTTGGCGGGCGGCCCGTCGAGCTGCTTGGTCATCGCGTCGGTGTCGACGCCAAACATCTCGCGCATCTGCTTGGCCATCTCCCCCTCCTCCCCAGTTTCCGTCTCCGGCTTCTTGTTTTTGGCGGCAGACTCGGCTAGAACTCGTTGCTCGATGACGAGGGTCTGAATCACGCCCGAGGAGCCCCCGGGCAGCGGCCCTTGGGACCGGTTACTGTTGGTCGCCCACACCGCTCGGCCACCGTTCTCGATGGCCGCGAAAGGGCCGGATCCCATCAGCTTCAAAATCCGAATCAGAGCCCGCCCCGCGGGCGACTCGTCGCCGCCTAGATTCAGCCCGGCCCCCGTCATTCCGAAAGAGGCGGTGCCGTGAGTCTGCCCATCGCCAATGTTCGCGGCGGTTAGGTTGGGCTTTTTCTCAATGGTCTCGGCGAGCTTCTTAATCGACTCGTCGATCTTCTTCATCCGTCCGGCTCGGGAGGCGATGGCCTCGCCGCGACGGGCCTCAGAGTCCACGACGAGCCGGTATCCCGTGCCTTCCGTCGTCCAACGGCCGCTCGTGACGAAGGCGATCTTTGCCATCAATGTCTGCAGAGGCATGTCCTTGACGTGAATCAGGACGATCTCCTGCGCCATGTCGGGCGAGGTGGCCAGGGCGACCGAAGCCAATTTGCCGACGTCCGCCAGCTCCTTATCCAGACGAGCAGCAGGCGAGGAGAAGGTGATCTTCAGGTTGGCATCCTGGGCCGAGGCCCACGATGATCCGGCCAAAACGACGAGGCACAATAGCCGACGCATGTCTTATTGTGCTCTTTTCGCGGGAGCCGGACCGGGACTTTTAGCGGTCGCCCAGCCCACCACGAGAAGGGCGGCACTAGCCCCCGCGAGATCGAGCAATACGTCCCAAAGGGAGCCGCCGCGACCCATCTGTGTCGTCTGCCGCAGCTCGTCGAAAGAGGCGAGAATGAGCGCCGCGCCAATGGCGAATTTGAACTGCTCGGGGCGTTTCGCCTGCATCTGACCAGCAGCCCGCCAAGCCGTGAATCCAACCAATCCGTAAAACATAAAGTGGATCGTCTTCCGCACGATTGCGACGATCTCTTCGGCGTAGGCCTGGTTCCAGTGAAGATGGGCCATCGCCCAGTGCACCATCATGCCGGCACCTGCCTTGGCATTGCTGGTCTGGGCGACCAGTCCCGCCATTAGGAGCAGCGTCAGGAGCCATCCCCATCGCACGCCCAGCTTGCCGCGCAAGACAGCCACCAAAGCGACGAGAGACAAGAGCAGTCCCGCCCACCAGGCCAGCAATAGAGACGAGTTCGTAACCTGCTTCCAGCCGATCGACAGAAGGCCCTCCGAGCGGATCCAAACCAGGGTCACGCCGACGAGGAGGCAAAGTGCAATAGGAGTCGCCGCTCGGCGCTCGCGGATCAAGGGAAGCGTGCCCAGCCATGCGCAAAGGATGCAGACATAGGCCAGGGGCATCCAGACGTAGGGAGTGTAAAAGCTTGCGAACGCCAAGCCTCCAACGACGATAGCCAGGCCAAAGAGGGCAAGGACCACCGCGGATAGTTGACGCACGCTCTATTGAACCCCTGACCGGGCGAATTCATTCCGGAGGGTCAAACGCTGGCGAGAACTTGCGTGACATGGCCCGGCACACTGACCTTGCGCCAGGTCCGCACCACCATTCCGTTCTCGTCCAGGAGAAATGTGCTCCGCTCGATGCCCATGTACTTCTTTCCGTACATCGACTTCTCCACCCAAACGCCGCATGCTTCGGCCAGCGAGTGGTCCTCGTCGGCGAGCAAAGTGAAATTCAGGCCATATTTCTTCGCGAATTTGTCGTGCGACTTCGGCTTGTCCGGGCTCACGCCAACGACCCTCGCCCCGGACACCGTCGGCAAGGCCGCGTTAAATTCGCAAGCTTCAGCAGTACAACCGCTCGTGTCGTCCTTTGGATAGAAATAGATGACGATCTTCGAGCCCTTGAGGTCGTCGAGGGTAAGTGTGTTCCCGTTCTGATCGGGCAGGGAGAACGAGGGAAAAGAGTCGCCTTCTTGAATCATGGTGCGATTGGTCCTTCGTCTCGCGGGGTCTCGAAGTTAGCAGTGAAGCCATCGAGAAGCTCGTCGTGGCCGACATAGAGGTGCTGAGTCACCGTCCCCGGCTTGAGCCAAATAAGCCCTGGCGCGACGTTCGGCAAGAGAAAATTTGCGACCGCCTGGGCCTCCTCGGGAATTAGAGCCGCGCCATCTTTGCGAGTCACGATCAAGTGTAGAAGGTCTTCCTCGCCTTCGAACTGATATCGGAAATTGCCCACCGTGCCCCCGAACGTGTTCGGTTCGATCCCTACGGAATGAAGCGCAAACCTGTCGCTGCCTCGGCTGAGGGCAGGATCGAAGTCAGGAAGTCGAATCGTCTCGTTCGAGCGAATCGAGTGGAGGATAGCCCGCACGACTGCGTCGCGCCGAGCCAGCTCATCCTGGGTCGGGGTCAAGAACTGATCACCAAAGAGCTGGCGGAGTAGGTGGGATTCGAACCCACGAACCGTTTATCACGATTACGAGCTTTCCAGGCCCGCTCCTTCGACCACTCGGACACCACTCCGCTCTTTCTCTATTATGGCGCAGCCGGGCTTTCGACTTTGGAATTTTGAGTTTGCAATATACAGTTGTGAGCCCGCTAATCTCTAAGCGACACCTAGGCAGGACCCTGCGCCCCTTACGCGGACTAGGCTCAGCCTCTGGCTTCCTTTGAAATTACCGTCGCCCCCGCCTCCCGCAGCTCGCGATAGCCGAGACTGCGGTCGCTGACCGCGACCTTGCGCCCGGCCCGGATCGCCAATCGAGCCAGCTTCTCCATATTGCCTCCGGGGGCGATTTGGACGAAGTCGATCCGTTGGGAAAGGCACGCGATCAGGCGATCCCGAACTTGATTATTAACCCCAAAGAATCCTGCGTCGGGACGGAACGGGCTCACCACCAGATCCGTCGAGGGATCGAACTCATACCTCCACAGGCGAGCCGCGCGAAAAGCCTCGTCCCGAAGATTCTCGCCCAGCACCTGAAACATCCCGCGATCGAGGCATAGAATCCGCGGCGACCCCCATCGTAAAGGCACGACCGCCGCGCGCTGGTATTCCAGCCGGTCATGCCCGACGACCAGCACTTCCCCGTCGAGAACACCTTCTTCCGTCAGCTTTTCGATCAGGTCCAAATCCGCGGGCAAGGTCCCCCGAGAAGCCATGACCCCGAACGTCTTCGCCTCCAGGAGGCGCGTGTTGCCATACAGGAAAAGCACCCCCGGCGGATCAGGGTCCATCTGCTCGACGAGCGCCGGGTAATGAGCGTCCGCGGCGGTAACGAGCGAAGCGCCGAGCCCGTCCAAGCGCTTCTCCAGCAAGAGCGTCTGGTCGCGCAGTGCGCTGGGATCGGCGGCCAAAGCGTCCGCCGCTTTCTTCGATAGCCGATACTCCTCCCGCCAAACTTCGGGCGCGAGGGCGAGAAAGTCTTCCCCCGAGCGCCGCAGCAATCCGTTCCGAGTGAGGATGCGCGTGATCGTCCGCCCGCCAATGCCTGGCGTCATCGCCAGCATCAGCGCGAAGGTTCGGGGCAGGAGCGTCACGATGCCAGTATAGAGGCCGCGCGCTCCAGCACGCGCAGTACAACGGGCCCCGTCTCCTCCATCTTCTCCACGACTTCCTCGTGCGAGAGCGGCGTAGGCGAAATGCCCGCGGCGAGGTTCGTCACGATGGCGAGGCAGGCGTAGTCGATCCCTGCCTCCCGCATGAGGATCGCCTCGGTGGCCGCGGTCATTCCGACGAGATCGGCCCCGAACTGCCCGTAAAGGCGAATTTCAGCCGGAGTCTCATAGCGAGGGCCGTTGCCGCAAAGATAAATGCCCTCCCGCTTGATATCGATCCCGAGGTCAGCCCCGGCGGCGAGCAGAGCGGCTCGACCCCGCACTCCGAACGGCGCACTGAAATCGGTATGAACGACCTGCTTGTCGAACAGCGTCAGGTTCCGTCCCGTGAAGTCGAGGAAGTCGGAACAGGCCACCAAGGTCCCGGCTGGCCATTCGCGCCGCAATCCCCCCACGGCAGCCGTCGAGAGGCAGTTCTCGACCCCCAGCGCTTTCAAACCCAACGCCATAGCCTTGTAGTTCACGAGGTGGGGCGGCACCTTGTGGCCGGCGGAATGACGGCCGATCAGCAGCGCCTCGACACCACCCAATTCGACCACGCGCCCGGCCAACATCCCATGCGGAGTCGGCACCTCCATGGGCCGCCCGCCCCGAGCCAGGAGCAATTCCCCGATCCCGGTTCCCCCGATGATCCCAACTTGAACCGCCATGGGCACGATTATGCCACCGGCGACCGGTATCCTCCCAGAGCGATGACCCTACGCGAGGTCCTGCACGCCCACATCCCGACCCTGACACCGGAAAGCACGGTGCGCGACGCCGTCGACAAGATGGACGTCTACCAGTTCCCGGCCCTCGTCGTTGTGGACGACTTGATGCTGCCGCTCGGCGTCCTGACCGAGGGCGACCTATGTCGCGCGGTGGCGGGCGACAACCTCGTAAGCCTCTCCGAAGCCCCCGCCTTAACCTACGCCAGCAAAGAGCCCACGACCATGCACCCCGACACGGAGATCGGGGACGCCTTCCATGGGATGCTGAGTTCGGGTCTGACGATCCTACCGATCGTAGAAGATGATCGGTTGATCGGCATCGTGCTTAGGGTGGACCTGATGCAAGCGCTGCTGATGGACGCGGCAAGCTAGACGCTCAATACCGCCCGGCCTTGGGTCGGCGGAGCTTTCGCTTTTCCATCCCCAATCGCCCCGAGCTCGTCCCCAAAATCCCGCGCAAACCCACGATCTCGTCGCGGACCTGCGCTGCTTTTTCGAACTCCATCGCCTTCGCCAGATCCTTCATCTGCTTCTCCAGATGCCCGATCAGCAAGGGCAGATCCTCGAGGCGAACCTCCTGTCCTTCCGCCAGCTTGGACTTCACATTGTCTGAGTACTGCGCAACGACCTCAGCCACCGCGTCCTGCGACCGCACCGTCTCGCGAACGATCTTCTGCACCGTCGTCGGCTGGATGTCGTGCTCCACGTTGTAGCGCACCTGCTTCTCGCGCCGCCGGTTGGTCTCATCGAGAGCGCGCTGCATGGACCCGGTGATGTTGTCGGCGTACATGATGACGCGGCCATCGATGTTTCGGGCGGCGCGGCCGATAGTCTGGATGAGCGAGGTGTCGGAGCGCAGAAAGCCCTCCTTATCCGCGTCGAGAATGGCAACGAGCGTCACTTCAGGGAGGTCCAATCCTTCGCGCAAGAGGTTCACCCCCACGACGACATCGTAGACGCCCAGACGCAAGTCTCGCAAGATTTCCGGTCTCTCCAAGGAGTGCACGTTGGAGTGAATGTATTGAACTTTCACCCCTAAATCCTGAAGATAACCTGTCAAATCCTCGGCCATCTTCTTGGTCAGCGTGGTCACCAGCGTGCGCTGGCGGAGCTTAACACGCACTTGGATCTCGTGCATCAAGTCGTCGATCTGGCCCTTCGTCGGGCGGATGTCGATCTCTGGGTCCACGAGGAAGGTTGGGCGGATGATCTGCTCCACAACCTGCGACTGCATTTCGTGCTCGAACGGGCCCGGAGTCGCCGAAACGAAAACCACCTGCGGAACGCGCTCCAAGAATTCGTCGAATTTCAAGGGCCGGTTATCTAGCGCGGAAGGCAGCCGGAAACCGTAGTCGACGAGGACTGACTTGCGCTGCTTGTCGCCGTTGTACATCGCCCGAATCTGCGGCATCGTCTGGTGCGATTCGTCGATGAAGACGATGGCGTCGGATGGCAAAAAGTCGAGAAGCGTATACGGCGCTGTTCCGGGCGCGCGCCCGTCGAAATAGCGCGAGTAGTTCTCGATGCCGCTGCAGAATCCGACCTCCTTCATCATCTCCAGGTCGAACTCGGTTCGCTGTCGCAGTCGCTGGGCCTCGAGAAGCTTGCCTTGCGTCTCGAACATCGCGACCTGCGCTTCCATCTCGCCCTTAATCTGGCCGATCACGTCGTCCAGCTTCTCCCAAGGCGTCACGTAGTGCGTGGCGGGAAAGACCGAAATGCGCGAAGGCTCGTCCAGAACCTCGCCCGTCAGCGGATCGAAGAGCCGGATGCGCTCCACCTGATCCCCGAAAAACTCAATGCGAGTGACGACCTCTTCGTCCTTCGGCTGGACCTCCAGCGTGTCCCCGCGAACCCGAAACGTTCCCCGCTCGAGCTGCATATTGTTTCGCGTGAACTGCATCTGCACGAGCTTCTCGATGACGTGGCTCATGTCGAAGGTCTGCCCGGCTTCGAAAGTCACCACCGCCTCGGCGTATTCGCTGGGCGATCCGAGTCCGAAGATGCAAGAGACCGAGGCGACGACGACGACGTCTCGCCGCTCCAATAGCGCGTGAGTTGCGGCATGGCGCAGCCGCTCGATCTCCTCGTTCGTGCTGGAGTCCTTCTCGATGTACAGGTCGGCGCCGGGCACGTAGGCTTCGGGCTGATAGTAGTCGTAATACGAGATGAAATACTGGACCGAGTTGTCGGGAAAGAACGCTCGAAACTCCTGGCAAAGTTGGGCGGCGAGGGTCTTGTTGTGGGCAAGAATGAGCGCGGGACGCTGGGACTTGGCGATCACGCTTGCCATCGTGTAGGTCTTTCCCGTGCCTGTAGCGCCCAAGAGAGTCTGGAATCGGTACCCCGAATCCAGGCCGTCTACCAGCCCTTCGATGGCGGTTGCCTGGTCTCCCTTTGGCGAGAAATCCTCGGCCAGGCGGAGCGGTTCATCGAATCGAACAATCGCCATTTGTCTACATTTTACTACGCCTGATCGGGGCCAAGTGGCACGCACTTGCAACCCGCGATCTCAGGAATTGCCAGCCCCGCAGACTACCGCCGATAGACAATCGGGGCGAATGACTCGTCGCGCAAGTATCCCGCGCCGAGAAGCATCTTCTCGATGGCCCCGGGATCCAACCCACGAGGCTCTATGAGGTGCGGATGGATTTCCAGGATGATCTTCTCGATGCGACCGGACCTTAGCAGATCCTCTGCGCCGAGGAGCGCCTCATATTCATACCCCTCGATGTCCACTTTGAGGAGGTCGACCCGCTCGAACTTCTCCCGATCCAAGAGGGCTGCGAGGGTCATGACAGGAACATCGACGGTGGGCAGCTTGTAGTGGGCGGCGCCCGTTGCAAGGCTGCTTGCACCCGTATTCGTATCCGGAAAAAGGTGCATGGTTGCCGTTCCGGGCTGATCGCTGATCGCGACCGGTGCGAAGACCACATTGGCCAGGCCGTTTAGCTCGATGTTCTTCTCGATGATCGGTTTGATTCGGGGCTGGGGGTCGATCGCGAGGACTCGGCCCAAAGGTCCGGCGATTTTGCTCGCCATCACCGTGAAGTAGCCTTCATTGGCCCCAAGGTCCACGAACGTCCCGCCGGTCGGAAGGAGCTTGCGGAGCGCCTCCGCCGTCTCCGGCTCGTATTCTCCGGGCGAACAAACCGCGACGGCAAACTGAGAGATCGGATCGAGAAAAAACGTCCCCTGCGACAGCTCGACTGGTCTGCGACGAACTCCGAACAGCCTCTTGAGTCGCGAAGCCAGGGAGGCCGGCCGAACGCGCAACAAGAACTTTTGCAGAAAGCGGTCCCCAGAAGAGAGTCCGGTTGCCATATGCGGTGCGAAGTTTAGCCTTTCCCGGCGACAGCAATCGCGGCCGGAAAGGGTACCAGCGTTAGACCCAAATTGTAATAACCCAGGAACGTGTTAGAGGTCGGGGGCGTCATGAGGTGTAGGCGACCGGTAATCATGCATTTTGACTCTGAAGAGTGGATCGCGCTATATTTGAAGCACCCAAGGACCCTCGCGTTTGCCTTGGGCGCACTTATGCTCGCGGTCATTCTTGCGGTGCACCGGCTTGTCGGGTTCACTTCCGCCTTCCTCCCGCTCTATATCCTTCCGATCTGGATCTCCACTCGGTTAGGCGGCCGCAGAATCGGCATAGTGCTCGTGTCAATGACGACTGCGTCAAACGCGATGGCAGACTATTGGACCGCCCACCAGACTGCTTCGCCAACGCTTTGGCTCGACAGCCTCATCCGTTTCATATCCTTCGGCTCACTTATGCTTCTGTTCGCCTACCTTGAAGAGTCGCTGAGCCATTACCGCACGCACGCACGCCAAGATCCGCTTACAGGTCTGTGGAATCGGCGGGCTCTAGGCGAATTGGCGCTTCCCGCCCTCAATCGCGCCCGACGACGCGAGGAAGCCTTTACTGTCGCTGTCCTTGACTGTGACAACTTTAAGGCGCTGAACGACACCCACGGCCATCATGCCGGAGACCGAGCCCTGCAGCTTCTCGCCGAGGTTTTAGAACGCACGCTTCGCAGTACCGACTTGATCGCCAGGACCGGGGGTGACGAGTTTGTCGTCGTGCTGCGAAATAGTCAGAGATCTGAAGTAGAGGCTGTGTTCGAGCGGATCGACAACTCGTTTACCGATGCCGTCCGAAAAAAGGGCTGGCGGTCGTCGCTTTCGATGGGTTTCGCCACGCTCAAGCCGGAACATCAGACGCTCGATGACTTGATCCAAGAGGCGGACGACCAGATGTACCGCCACAAGGTTCTTCAAAAGCAGTCGCAGCTCTATCTCAGCTAAGTCACTGAACCCTGCCGGAGCGTAGCGCGTCGTTGCTTCCCGTTCGCCACGTCTGCGAAGAAATTCAGGGCATGGAGACACCGGATTTGGCATACGATACAGAGACGTCATGACGCTCCGCGAAAAAATTGCCCATCTGCATCGCCGTTACGGCCTGGGTGCGACTGTTGCCGAGCTCGACGAAGGCTGTCGCGTCGGCCTCGACGCGACGTTAAAGAAGCTCGTCGATTACAATACGGTGCCAGACGACTTCAAAGTGTCGCCCTACGAGTTCGTCTGGCGCATGGACAAGAACGGCGTCGCGAACGACGTCGACCTCGGATCGGGCCGGTACCGGGCATGGTGGGTGACCCGCATGCTCGCCACCAAGCGCCCGATGCAGGAAAAACTGGCGCTCTTCTGGCACAACCACTTCGCGGTGAGCGACGGCAAAGTCGAAGATGGTTCGATGATGCTGCAGTACTTGGATGTGCTGCGCGACAACGCCAACACGACTTTCCCTCGCCTAGTCCAAGCCGTCAGCAAGAACCCGGCGATGATGCGGTATCTGGACATGAATCGCAGTATCAAGGGCCACCCGAACGAGAACTTCCCGCGGGAAGTCATGGAGTTGTTCACTCTGGGCATCGGCAACTACAGCGAAAAGGACATTCAAGAGGTCTCCCGGGCGATGACCGGCTGGGGATTCGTCAGCATCTACAACGACCGCAAAGGGACCCCGGTCGAGAAGCTGATGGAGTCGATCCAATACGATCGGCCCTTCACCTCGTTCTGCTACATGCCTGATATGCACGACTCGACGCCCAAAACGATCCTCGGCAAAACGGCGAACTGGGACGGCGATAGCGTTCTCGACATGCTGGCAACCCACACGATCACCGCGCTCAGAATGTGCAAGAAGTTGTGGGAGTTCTTTGCCTACGAAGACCCCGAGCCGGCGCTAGTCGACCGAATGGCGAAAGTCTGGACGACCTCGGGCGGCGATATCAAGAAGGTGCTCTACGCGATGGCCCACGCGGGCGAGTTCTGGAGCACTCGGGCCGTGCGCACTATGATCAAAAGCCCCGTCGATCTTTGCATTCCGATCGCCCGGCAGATGGGGGTCGGTGAGGCGATGATGGCCCTGCGCGATCCTGCGGCGAAGCCCAATACCCCCATCGCTGCAAAGGTGTTGAACCAATCCAGCTACCTTCACTCCTTGATGTCTCGCCAGGGCCTTGCCCTGCTTTATCCGCCCGATGTCTCCGGATGGCGCTGGCACGAGGCCTGGGTAAGCCCGGCGATGATGGTCGAGCGGTACAAGTATCGGGGAATCATGCTCTACGAAAAGGGCGCCGACGTGCCGCTTCGGAACCTTCACGCCTTTCTCGTTTCCAAGAAATCCGCCGACTCGCGGGGAATAGTGGACGGCATTCTTGAAGTCTTCGACATGCCCTTACCGGAAGCTTCCCGCAAGGTGGTAGCAGAGGAGCTGGACAAACTCGGCGGGCTCAAAGTTCTCGCGAATCCGGGAGCGCTCGGTCGGCCCTACGAGCAGGTGATGCACCTGATCATGGCCGCACCAGAAGCACAGTTTTGCTAACCGCAAAGGGCTTGTGGCCGCTGGTGCAACCGGCGCTCCCCTTAACAGTCCTTGGGGCTCGCCTATTCCGGCATTCCGATGAAACGCGCTCGCTCCTGCGGCGTTGGCACCCGGCAGGCCGCTAAGCGTCCCCCCAGTCGAAACCTGTTGCGGGCGATGATCTTGTAGCCGAAATCCAGCAGCCAACTCGGAAGGAAGCGAAAGGCGCCCCAAAAGGACCCCCAGCCCCCCAACATCGACAGGGTCGTGAGCGCTGCCTTCCCCCGCAAAAGGACCTTCTCGTCGGGTCCATCGGAGTTCAAAATGAGGGCCATTGTGGAGAGATTCGACGGATCCTCACCGTGGCGGGTCATCGCCTCCATGGCGAATTGGCTTTGCAGCGGCGCGAATCTAAACCGCTCGCGCGTGTCCCGCTTCAACACGAACTGCACGACGCGGTCGCAGAAGCCGCATTCGCCGTCGTAAAGCAGGATCGCGCTTGGGGTCACTAACTCCATTCTACGGTCCGGGGCGCTCACTGAATAAGCGGAGCTCAAAATCGTAATGTGCATCTGAATCGAGCTACCGGAAAAACCCGGTAAGGACGCTGGCGGCTTGGCATGGAAAACAAGACTTGAGACCATGCTATTCTCGTCACTTTTCTATGCCATCGGATGCTTCGTCCTTGCTTCGCTGCTGACCATCACCAAGACGATGCTTAAGCCGAGCCACACGCGGGACGACAATCGGGCTTGGATCACCTTTCTGGTGTTCTTCTTCGTCGTGGGCGCGGGGC
This sequence comes from Fimbriimonadales bacterium, assembly GCA_038238735.1. Taxonomy (GTDB): domain Bacteria; phylum Armatimonadota; class Fimbriimonadia; order Fimbriimonadales; family Fimbriimonadaceae; genus JAFDWR01. The sequence goes on from JBBSFL010000006.1 coordinate 20,127, forward strand.
CCTACGTGTTCATGGAAGTCATGACGAAAATGAAGGGCCCGTCGATGGAAAGGGCGGTCAAAGCGGCCTATGCGGACTCCGAAGTGCAAGGTCCGATGAAGTACTACAAGGTTCGCTATTGCTTCGGCGACACGGCGAGCGTGTATGTCGTCGGCAAAGAGCTCCAGTCTTGGGGTGGCTACGACTATCCGGTCCTTGCCCTGAACATGAAGCTGGAAAAAGGCGAATGGAAGGCCGAGTCCTTCAAGGCCGTCGATTTCCCCAGAGTCAACAAGGACGGCATCGTTTTTCCGCCCATGTGGTGAGTTTGAAGTTTGGAGTTCAGAATCTAAGCTCTAAAAGTCAAAATCTGAGATCTAAACTCCCCAGCTTTCAGAACGGAAATTTCCAGAACAAGGCTGCGCGGGCGTTGCGACATAGAAGCCTTTAATCTTCCCTACTGCATCTGCGCCCAAGGCTCGAGGCCGCCACTTTCAAAAAGAGAGTTCGCCACTGCCACCGCGAAAGCAGTTCCGACCGCCATTTTAAGCTGGAGCAAAGGCGGTCCCCGCGAGCCCTTCCCTTCTGACCTCCCCTGACGCGGGTAAAATCCCCCTTCGTCGGCCAACTCCCATGGCCCGGATTTCCCATGCAAGTTACTCGTGAAGATTTAAATCCCTGCACCGTCAAGCTCGCCATCACCTGCGAGCCGGAGCAAGTGAAGGAAGGCTTTAACAAGGCGTTCAAGCAGATTGCCAAGAAGGTTCGCCTCCCCGGTTTCCGGCCCGGACACGCGCCCCGCGCCGTCGTCGAGAAGTTCGTCTCGAAGGAAGAGGTCGCTGAGCAGGCCATGGACGGCATCGTCCGACAGGCGCTGAAGGCGGCTATCGAGAAAGAAGGCCTGGAGCTAGATCCGACCACCGTGCCGACCGTCGACGTAACCAAGTTCGAGCAGGAGACCGACCTCTTCGAGTTCACCGCCAAGGTGCCCCTGCCCGCCAAAGTGGAGCTGGGCGACCTGAAGGGCCTCCCCATCGAGCGTCCGTCGGTCGAGGTGACCGACGAAGAAGTCGCGTACCAACTCGACGAGATTCGTCGCAAGCGCTCGACGCGCGAAGCCATCACGGATCGCGGCGTGCAGGAAGGCGATGTCTCCGTCGTGAACATCAAGCTCGACGAGGGCGGAACCCCCGAGGGCCGCAACTTCATGCTCGTTGCGGGCCAGACGTTCCCACAACTCGACGAGGCGCTCGCCGGAATGAAGCTGGAAGAGATGAAGTCGCTGGAGCTCAGCTTCCCCGACAACTTCCAGGAGAAGGATTGGGCGGGCAAAACGCTCAAAACGCGCGTGACCATCAACTCGGTCAGCGCAGTCAAGCTGCCCGAAGTCGACGATTCCTTCGCCCAGAGTCTGAAGACCGAAAGCGTAGAAGACCTGCAAAAGCGCCTCCGAGACGGCATCGGCCGCGCGAAGGAGCAGATGGTGCAGGAGATGCTCACCGAGCAGCTCTTCGAGCGCCTGCTCGAGCGCAGCAAGGTCGACGTCTCCGACAACATGTGGGAGAACCTCGCCAACCGACGGCTACAGGAAATGGCCGAGGAGCAGGGCAAGGAAGGCAAGACCCTGGAGAAGTACGCCGAAGAGAACGGCATGACGATCGACGACTTCGTCAAAGCCCAGCAGGACAACGCCCGCGCCAGCGTGATCAAGGCCCTCCTCATCAAGGAAGTCTTCATCCAGGAGAAACTCACCCTCTCCAATGCCGATCTGAACGAGGCCCTGATGCTCATGGCCGGCGAATACGGAATCACCGCGGAAGAGATGCTAAATCTCATCCAAAAGAGCCAAGCTGCCGACGAGCTTCGCTTCCGAGCCATGGCCAAGAAGGTCAGCGACCTCCTCGTCGGCCAAGCCGAGGTCACGGAAGTCAAAGAGCCCGCCACCGCTTAAGAGAAGTACGGATCGACGCGCACGCGTCGGCTTCCTGAACCTCTAGCAAAGCGGACGGAAAGGTAACGCGAGGCGCTCTGCGCTGACTTCACACTGCTCCATTGCTGGGAATCCAACGAATTCCCAGCCACCCGCGGTAATGGAACGCTTGTTGCCCAGATGTGCAATTGAAGCGAAAACCCAGGCTCCTACCCTGAGCGGAGGGCCTGAGTTCGCCGAATGAGTAATCTGTCCGATAAGTTTGCAAGGATGCCGAGGGGCGGCCCTCGAGATACGTAGGAGGCGGCATGGATATGGGAATTCCGTATGTAATCGAACAGACTGCGCGTGGGGAAAGGAGCTACGACCTTTGGTCGAGACTTCTCAAGGATCGCATCATCTTCCTCGGAACGCCGGTCGACGACTATGTCGCTAACCTTCTGGTGGCCCAGTTCCTCTTCCTCGAAAAGGAAGATCCGGACAAGGACATCGACTTCTACATCAACTCGCCCGGCGGCTCTGTAACCGCAGGCCTCGCGATCTACGACACCATGCAGATCATCAAGCCCGATGTGGCGACGATCTGCGTTGGCCAGGCCGCATCCATGGGCGCTGTTCTCCTCGCGGGCGGCGCGGCGGGAAAGCGAAACTGCCTCCACCACGCTCGCGTCATGATCCACCAGGTCAGCGCGGGCTTCCAGGGAACCACCGCGGATATCAATGTTCAGGCCGCGGAAATCAACAGAGCGATGGATACTCTAATGGAGATCCTCTCTCGACACTCGGGCAAGGAAGAAGCCCAAGTGCGCAAAGACGTCGATCGGGACTATTTCATGTCCGCGCAAGAAGCCGTCGATTACGGCATTGTGGACAAAGTTTTGGCGACGGGCGTCCGATAATTGGAAAGGAATATGGCGAAGACTTTGGAACGACGCGATCAATGCTGCCTCTGCGGCAAAACCAAAGAGCAGGTCAAGAAATTGATCGTAGGTCTCCACGGGGCTGTTTGCTCAGACTGTATAGACCTCTGCAACGACATCTTGCAAAACGAGCCGGACCGATCGACGCCTAATAACCCGGTTCCAACCGGAGTCGTCCGCCCGACCGCCCACGTCGGCGGAGCGTTCCAGCAGTCGACGCCCAAGCCGCAAGAGATCGTGCGCTTCCTGGACGGCTATGTCGTCGGCCAGGAAGTCGCCAAGCGGTCGCTCGCGGTCGCGGTTTATAACCACTACAAGCGCATCGGCGAGCAGGGCGGCGAGGTCGAGCTCCAAAAGAGCAACATCCTCATGGTCGGCCCGACCGGCTCCGGCAAAACGCTCTTGGCCCAGACCCTGGCCCGCATGCTGAACGTACCGTTCGCGATTGCCGACGCCACCGCTTTGACCGAAGCCGGCTACGTCGGCGAGGATGTCGAGAACATCCTCCTCAAGCTTTACCAAGCCGCGGAGGCCATCGATCCGCGCAATCCCAAGCAGGCGTGCGAGCGCGGCATCATCTATGTCGACGAAATCGACAAGATCTCCCGCAAGAGCGACAACCCATCGATCACCCGCGACGTGTCGGGCGAGGGAGTGCAACAGGCCCTTCTCAAAATCCTGGAAGGCACGGTCGCCAACGTTCCGCCGCAGGGCGGGCGAAAACATCCGCAGCAGGAATACCTCCAGATCGACACGACAAACGTGCTGTTCATCTGCGGCGGTGCCTTCGAAGGCATCGAGGACATGATCCGACGCCGCATGAAGGAGAACGTTATGGGCTTCCGGTCGAACCCGGAAACTCAACAGGACAAGAAGGCGAGCGTCGTCCGCCACCTCCTACCTGAGGACCTCCTCAAGTTCGGCCTCATCCCCGAGTTCATCGGGCGCCTCCCCGTCATCGCCACCCTGGATCCCCTTGACGAGGAGACCCTCATCAAGATCCTCAGCGAGCCAAAGAACGCGATCATCAAGCAGTACGCCCGGTTCTTCGAACTCGACGGCGTCGAGCTGATCGTCGAGCAAGGCGCACTCCACGAAGTCGCCCGGGAAGCGCTAAAACGCAAGACAGGAGCGAGAGCCCTGCGGGCGATCATCGAGAAGGTAATGCTGGACGTCATGTACGAGGTCCCGAGCAGCGAAAACGTCAAGCGCGTAATCCTGCCGAACGGCATCCTCGAAGGCGACACCAGCCCGATCCTGATGACGGAAGAGCAGATTCTGAAGGCGAGCTAGCAAGTTACGGCTCCGAGATGCTCGCCCATTTCTGGCTGCGGCCGGGGTCCAGCGCATTGAAACGCGTTGCACACCCTTGATCCTCATCCTAGAGAAGCGGAGGTCCTTGTAAATCTTGACTGGTGCTGGGTGACGCGAAAGACCGGAAAGGTCAAAGAAAAGCCTCGTTGACGAGAACCTCTTGTCCACGAAACCGGTCTTTGACCCATGGCAAAAAACACCGGCTCTGGATCGCGCAAAGGCTCGGTAACGGAAAGATCGCAAGTAAAGAACCCGGCGACGGGCGACTTCACAAAACGCGACACCGCGGACGGGCAGTTCATAGACGTCAAGCAGGACGGCGAGCCCTTCAAAGGCGTTGCGAAGGAACCCGACGGTCGCAAGAAGAAAGCTTAAGCCGCACGCGCGCTTCCGCCAGGGGCGTTAGATGGTGGGTGGTCTGACGCTTGTGACACGGTTTACAATGAGTCGTGCAAAGAGGACGCTTGCCAAGTCGGTACGGGATCGCCGGAACTCAGGCGGTACGATCCTCGCCTGCAACGATTCTAGTTTTACGTAGTGGATCTTGCGACGCTGAAGGTAATTGCGAGCTACGACGTAGGGGTGCCGATCGAACATCCGGTCATCGCGTCCGTCGGCAGCCTGTACTTTGTGGACGGCTTCCAAAGATCGAGGGTGGGGAAAATATCGATCCCTCGCCTCAGCAAAGAATTGCGTTGTTAGGCACTTTCGACCGAAGCACTCTTGCCCAACCTAGCCGTAACGCCGACTCGTAGCCTGCTCAAGACCAGCATTTAGACCGCGGGGAGGCGAATTGCGTCGGACCAAGTTGACAAAATTCATTCCCGTGCACATATGAGTGCGCATGACGAATCGAAGTCGTGAATCGTGAATCGTTTGTATTGTTGTGTCGTGAAACTGTGAAACTGTGAACTTAGAGTCGTCGACACAACCATCGACGATCAACCCTGACTATTACGATGGCTTACGGGGTTGGCTCAAAATTCACCTATGAAGAAAGCCAATCTCGTCGCCCGACTCACCCTCGCCGCAAGCATCGGCCTATCGATCGCTTCAGCCCAATCGGGGAACTTGCGATTCATCGACAACCCGGGAGGCGGGCAGATAGTGTTTGGCCCGGTCGTGGGTTCGCCGTCCGCGCCCCGAGCGATGGGGGACCTGCTGAAGAATGTCCATGGGCACTTCGGCGCGAAGCCCCAGATCGGCAAGTTCTTCCACGACAAGAGCGGGTCCGTGGTCGCCGTCTTCTTCACCCTGAACGCCACCCAAAGCGCGAACGGCCCGATTCAAGGCCTCGCGATGGTAACGACATCCGGTCAGCGGAGCGCGGCGGTGGTTTTCGACTCCGCAGACAGGTTCCCCAGAACGCTCCGTCCAATGCTGCGAACCCTCGGCGCCCAGTGGGGAGCCGGCGGGAGTGGAGGACATTCTTCGCATAGAGCCGCACCTCTCACCGCGATGCCCTTTCCCGACGGCAGCGGCACGATCTCGATTCCCAGCGGCTGGCACGTCACCGCAGCCCACGGCGGCGGCACCATGGTGGACGGACCGAATGGAGAGAAGGTGGTGATGGGCGACGCGATCAATATCTACGACCCAACCACGCAAGTCGGCCAGCGCAACATCC
>JBBSFL010000007.1:0-25223 GCA_038238735.1 Fimbriimonadales bacterium
AACCAGGAGTACAAGGAGAACGAGATTTTCCCTAAGAGCGACACGATGGAAGACTGGCTCCAGCTTTTGGATTACGCTCCAGAGAACGTGGCGAGTGTCAAGCCTATCGGCCGGAACCGCGGCGAGGAAATCAGTCGGAAGAGCGTGATCTAGTTTGATTGGCCCCGAAGCACGCCGTGAGGCAATCAGCACCTTCGAGGGATAGGCACCCATTCGTTCGGCGGCAACGTCTTTTCCACGAGTTGCCAAACGATTTCTTCTCTGCGGCGAGTCTGGCCACAACCGGCGACGTACTGATCAAGCTGGGCATCGGCGCGGTACTAGGGGGCGTTGTGGGCTGGGAGCGAGAGTTGCATGGCCGACCCGCCGGCATCCGGACCCATATGTTGGTCGTCCTCGGAGTGATCCTGTTTTGCGAAGTGAGCAAGGCTTTTGCGCCGAACGATCAGGCGCGCATTGCGGCCCAAATCGTCACGGGTATTGGCTTCTTGGGAGCGGGCACGATATTTCGTAGCGGCGCCGAAGTTCACGGGTTAACGAGCGCGGCAAGCATCTGGGCGGTGAGCGGCGTCGCAATGGCGATCAGCGTGGGCGGCCCGTTCCTGCTTATCGCTGCAGTCGGGACGGTATTTACTCTGCTGACCCTGAACGTGGTCGAGCGGCTGGAGACGCTGCTCGCTCCGAACCTGCGTCCCCATGAGTTGGTCGTCGACCTCGAGGAGCGCACCCATCTACTCGGATTGCTTGAGGTTATCGGAACGAAGGGGGGACGAGTTTTTGGGGTCAAAGTGACCCGGTATGGCCCGCCCGTCCAAATCGAACTTGCGGTGCAAGGAAATCGGGACGAACTGATGCGGGCCGCCTGTACCGCGGCCGGGGTTTCTGCGGCGACTTGGAAGCGCTAGTGAACGTTTACGGTCCTCGAAACGTCGGTTTCAAGCTTGGCACCTTCGTGGATCTCCACGTTTTTCCCCTTAATGAACACGCCGCCGATAAGGCCGACGGGACCAAGAATTAGGAGGCCGGCGCCAGACGCCTCAGCGGCATGGTCGGTCCGGCTCCCTTTGAGCTCGTTGCCTTTCGTCCGCGGTTGGAGAGTGATGCCATCGACGGGCGTGAGAGTCAAGCGAATGCTGCCGTTCTTACCGAAGACACCCCGTTTGCTCACCTTCTCAATCACCCCGGTGACCGGCGTGCCAGCGTGAAGGACCACGCTTCCTCCGACTCGCACGTCCCGGGCTACGGCTAGCATCACTCGGTCGCCCGCTTTCGCATTCTTTGAGCTAAGGTTCTGTTTAAAAACGAGTGTAACGGCGGTGCCTTGCGGAACCACGGTTGCGTGGGATAATGTCGACGATATGACGAGGGAAGCTGCGGTCAAAGCGATTTGCCATTTTTTCATGGTTTTCGATCTCCTTCGGGCCACGATGGGCTGTGACCCTACGACTTCCCCGCCCCGCACCTTGTTCAAAATAGGGGCGAAACCGTCGCTTGAATTAGTTACAAACCTGGAACAATTTAGGGCTAAAACGGGTTCAATTAAGTGTCCCAGTAATCCCGAGCACGAACGGTAAGTTAACTTGCCTTTTATGTCCGGTGGGGCATGGACGTAACTTGAATACAGAACCCGAAACCAAGGCACACCGAGTGCCTTTTACAAAATTTTTCCTCGCGGTGGGAGTGCAATTTTTCGCGGCAATCGCGCTATTTGCCTTCGTCTTCCCCAGCGTCTTTGCGGCGGAGATTCGTCAGCCGTGGATGATCCTGCTCTGGACGTTCCTGTTCGGCCTGCCATTGAGCCTCTTCGAATACCTCTATCATCGCTATCTGCTTCACTCGGCCGTTTTGCCTTTCATGGGATCGATGCATCGAGCCCACACCACCCATCACGGCTTGACCTACGTGAAGGCCCCGATCACGCCGCACGAGCCCACGAAGATGGTGCCGGTGGACAGCGACTATCCGGTGGAGGAGGAGCATCAAGAGGAATCGATGATGTTTCCTCTCTACTCGCTACCGATCTTCATGGCGGTCTTCGCAATTCTGCTGATTCTGCCGTTTAAGCTCCTATTCCCACACGCACCTATCGTGCTGTCGGTGTTCGCTTCGGTGACGCTCAACTACTCGGCTTACGAGGTCTGGCATGCGATCCTGCATCTCCCTTTCGACCGGTTCTGGAAGCCGGCGATGGAGGGACGCTATACGAAACGATTGTTCCGCCGGATGTATGGCTTCCATCTGATGCATCACTGGCGAACCACCGCTAATCTGGCCATCGTGGGCTTCTGGGGTGTCGCGCTTTGGGATCATATTTTCTTGACCCACCGCCGACCCGAGAACCTGCCGCTCGACGGCGCGCACGTGAACTTCGGGGACGCGAAGCTGAAGAAACCGTTATGGCCGATCGCTCAGTTCGATCGCTGGCAGGCGGGCATGTATCGTGCCTCGCGGGCGACCGAGAGGTTCATGGCGAAGGTCTTCATCCGACGCCGGACCGATTCAAAGGGCTAAGCAAGGATCGCCGCAAACATAGCGTCGAGGGCGTAGGCCGCATTCCCATTTCCCAGAATTCGGCGATGCGCCTCCGCTGCGATCTGAGGCCACTCCGGTTTTGCTGGATGATGCTGCTGGAGTGCGAGGGCGAAAACGGCAACGGCTTCCGTGTTCGTCGCGCGGGCCTTGTCTCCCTGAATCGAGTCGGCGATTCGCCGAAACTCATCGGTTACGATCAATAGTTCGGAGAGAGAGCGGTTCGCGAGATCCCGCGCGAAGGTGTCGATGGCCTGGTAGGCGTCGGCTTGATCACCCATCTTAGCCAGTCGGCCCGGTGCTCCCCCGGCCATTCGCAAGAGGTCCGAAGGGTTCTCGCTTGTTTCAGGAAGCTCACAGGCGACAGTCAGGCACCTCGACAGGATGGTGGCCGGCAGAAGCCTGATCGCGTTGGTCGCTAAAATAATTTTTCCGAAACTCGGAGGCTCCTCGAGCTGTTTAAGTAAGGCATTCGGGGACGTGTTGAGCATTCGCTCGGCCTCCTCGATGATCACTACCTTTCGGTGGGACATCAGGGGCGCGGTTCTGAAGAAAACGTCCATGGAGAGAATGTGCTCGTCTTCCTTCGGCGGACTTGGTTCAAACCGGAACGCGATCTTCTTGATGATCGAACTCGGTCCCCAGGGCCGCACATAAAGCAGATCGGCGTGGGTGTTCCGTCCGAAGGCGAGGCAGCTCCGGCATTCGCCGCAACCAGGATTTTCCTTGTTCGTACAGAGCCAGGCTTGGGCAAGGATTGCGGCGAGCGTCCTCTTGCCGGCTCCGGGCGCGCCATAAAGGAGAACGGCGTGGGTATCCGAGTCGGCGGTGGCGATGCGCTGGACAAGTCCCTTGGCTCGCACCAGCCCACTTAGGTCTTCGAGCTTAGTAGCGATGGAACTCATGAACTTCCATCACGAATACGACCGCGCCGCCCACCGGCACTTTGACCGGCGAGGGGATGAAGGCGCCCGGGGGCGCGGCTTCGTAGGGCATCACGTTGACCAACTGATCGCGGGACTGCGAATTCTCCTGGATGACCGCCATCAGCGTGGGCAGGTCTTGCTCCTCGACGCCCACTAGAAAGGTGGTGTTTCCCTCGCGAAGGAAACCTCCGGTGGACCCGATGATTGTAAACTTGAATCCCGCGCGAACAAGCTCGTCGGTGATCTTGCCCTTGTCGCGGTTGTGAACGATGCAGACGACGAGCTTCACGTAGGTTCATTATAACGCTGGGTTAGGCGTTTGAGGGTTGCTTCCATGATCGGCGAAGTTTGGGCGCTGACCGTGTAGACGAGCGCCTCGCGGTAGACGCGCTGGGCGGGATGGTCCACCGAGTTCGCGGCGCCGGAACTCGACGTAACGGCCGCGTGGGCGCACCGAACGGCTAGATCGATCGCCCAGGCGCGCACGTTCAATCGCTCGGCCGTCGTCTCGTCGCTCGCATCGGCCTGCGCCGCCTTAGTGTGGCGGCGGCAGGCCTCCAATTCGGCTTTAAGCCCGGCTAGTGCCTCCCGCAAGAAGGGAAGATCCTTCCCGATCGCGTTGATTTCGAGGATGTCCAGCCCGGCTCGGGCGCAGCCGATGGCGAAGTGGCCTTGCAGAGCGATGTTTATTTGGTCGTTGTTGCGGATCCAGTTCGCCGGCCTAATGAACGCCACTCGACTTGATGGGACGAAGAAGTCTGAGAAGTCCACGGTGACGGTATTGGCGGATTCCATCGCGGCAAGCCGCATCGGCGGCGAGACCTCAACCCCGGCCTGACTTACGAGAGGGACAATCGCAAAAAGCGCCTGCCCGTCGGGCAAGGTCGCGCCGATGAGGAATTCCGGATAGAAATCCCAGCCCGTCACCCATGGAACATGCCCGTCCAGCTTGAACCCGCCCTCGACCTCGATAGCCCGCATCGCGGGCGGGCCGCCCCTCCTCAGTTGGCTGAACCCGATCCCGACTAGCCGCTCCCCGTTGGCCATCCGCGGTAAGTACTCCCTTTTGAGGCCCCCGTTTTCGGAACGAGACAGCATCGACACCGCGCTCTGATGCTGCGTCTGGAGGAAGGCGAGCGACCCACTGCTCCGGGCGACTTCTTCCTGAAATGCGCGGAACGTCTCCTCGCCCATTTCCGGTCCGCCGAACTCTGCTGGGCGTTTCATCGCCATCAATTCACGCTCGCAGAGGGCGGCGAGGGACTTGCGGAGCTCTTCTGGATCGCGGTCGATCTTCTGCGCCGCCGGCGCGACGGCCTCGCGCAGGAACTGGATCGCGGATTCTAGAAGGGCCTCGTCGGATGCCATTTTAGATTCTACGTTTGATCCGAAAGGCTCTATTGGCCTTCCATGACGATCTTGGAAAAGTCGCCGACAGCGAAGAGTTGCTTGGTTGTGGCCTGCATGAGGGAAAGCCGTGCAAAGCGCACGTCTTCCTGCTCCGCCATAACCATCGTCGATTCAAAGAAGCGAGTGATTGGATCGGCTAGGTTCTTCACCATCTTCACCACCACCAGACCGTCTCCTTTGGCAACCGCAGCTGCGATGGCGTCGTCTTGCTTCTTCAGCGTCGTGTAGAGCGAGGCACCGTCGGTCGAATCCAGAGCAGCTAGATCAAGCTCTTCCAAAGCCTTGTCTTGGCTGAAAGGGATTCCTTTCTTCTTAGCGGCGGCGACGATGTTGATGGGGCGAGTCGCGGTTTGGATGAATCCGATGCTGTCGGCGAAGGCCTCTAGCATGATCGTCCGAAGCTTCACGCGCTGGGGACTTAGGATCTCGACCGGGAAGTCCGTCAGCATCGCAGCTTCCAGCAGGTCGTAGCGCACATTTGGCAGGAGGCTGGCATACCGCGAGGCGAATAGGTCGGACATCGCGTACTCAGCTTCGCTCGCCGCGAGTTCGATCCCTTGCTTGCTGTAATTCTGAATGGCGTATTGAAGCAGCTCTGAATACGAGGGAAGTTGCGTGGGCCAATCCCAGGCCGCTTCGATGAGTTGGGTCGCGGCCCTACGTAGCCCGAAGGGATCACTCGACCCCGACGGTACGAGCCCCACGCCCAGGTAGCCGGCCAGCTTGTCGAGTTGATCGGCGATGAGCAGGCGAACCGCCGTTCGCGCGGCGGCTTTATTGATGACCCGATTGAGGGACGGGTCGTACTGAGATCGGATCGCCCAGCCGATCTCATCCAGCATCCCTTCCCGGCGTGCGTATTCGCCTCCGATGATCCCCTGCAGGGAGGCGAGCTCACTAACGAGGCCCGAGCTTAAGTCGGCCTTCGCATACAGCCCCGCGCTTCTCGCGAGAACCTGCTCGTCCTTATCTCCGCCCGTTTCCTTGGCGATAATTTCGGCGAGTTCGGCGAGGCGGTCAGCCCTTTGGCGGACAGTGCCGAGCTTCTCGGAGAAGAGGATCGTCGAGGTCTTGGCAAGGAACTCATCCAATGAGTAGCGGCGATCTTCGTCGTGAAAAAATTTAGCGTCGTTGAAGCGGGCGTTTAGGACCCACTCCGCCCCCTTCCGCACCGCAGCATCCTCGCCAGCATTTCGCACGAAGAGAAATCGGTTCGTGAGCCTGCCGGAAACATCGCGAATCGGGAACATCTTCTCGTGCTTCGCCATTGCCGTGACGAGCACCGGCTCAGGAAGGGCGAGATACTCCTCGCGAAAGACTCCCTCGACGACCGCGGGCCACTCGGTGAGAAATACGTTTTCGTCGACCAGGCTCTCGGGCAGGTCGGCCGTTCCGCCTTCCACGAGACCGGCGGCCGACAGAATAGACTCTCGACGCAGGCTTGGTTCCGGTTCTACTTTTCTCCCCCGCAACTCCTTGATCAAGGTTTCAAAACCGGAGACGGCAAACTCGTCGCGCGCATAGAAGCGATGGCCCCGGCTGAATTTGCCCGCCACCACGCCTTCGATATCAAATGGGATGACGGCTGCGTCGAGAAGTGCGACGATCCACCGTATCGGCCGGGCAAATCGCATCCGAGAGCCGCCCCAGCGCATCGTCTTATCGAACGTAAGGCCACGAATCGCCTTCGGCACCAACTCGGAAAGAACCTCGGTCGCGGGCTTGCCGGGGATCTTACGGTCAGCCCAAACATATTGGTCGTCGCGCCGAAGGCCCTCAGGCTCGACGCCGCTGGAGCGGCAGAAGCCCAACAAGGCGGGCGTCGGGTTTCCCTGGTCATCGTAGGCCGATTTAAGCGCTGGCCCGCGCTGCTCCTTCACCACGTCTTCCTGGCGATCCTTCACAGTGGCGAAGCAGACGATGAGACGCCGCGGAGTGCCCATGGCCACAGGTACCCCGCCGGCGGCGAGGCCCGCTTCGTCGATCGCCTTTGCCAGCGAATCCCGGAGGTCCTCATAGGCGCGTTGCACCGCGATAGCGGGCAATTCCTCGCAACCAAGTTCGACCAGTAGCTCGGGCATGGAGGCCAGAGGATACCTTTGGCGGTCAGCTTCCCTTAAGCTTGGTAATTGCGGCTTCGACGACGGGGTCGGGCTTGCCCTCCTCGGGCCGCGCCGTGACCGCCACATCCGGTTGAAGCGGATTCGCTTCGAGGCGCACATTCTTGATCGTCACATAATCGCTGATCGGATATTGCAGCTCGAATCCACCCTCCAGTTTCGCATAAACCGAAGCCAAAACGGCGCCGCGTGAAGGCTGGCCCACGAGTGGAGCGCCGACCGTATCGTGCAGAGCCGCCGCGACGATCTCCGACGCGCTTGCCGAGCCGCGATTGATCAGCACGGCGATCTTTCCCTTGTAGGGTTCGACGGCGCCCTTGCGAGTCTTCTGCTTGGTCTTCTCCCACCTCGCGACCTCGACAGGATCGGCGGTCGAGGCGTGGGTCTCCTTCAGGTAGTCGTCGACGAAGGCGCGCCGCACATGCACGCCGTACTCGGTGCCTTCGGGCAGGAGCAGATTGAGCAAATGGTCGAGGTTGCGAACCGCGCCACCGCCGTCGTTTCGCAGGTCGATGATCAAATATTTAGCCTTAGCGGCGTCCGAGAGCTCTTTCTCGATCACCAGACGATCGTAGCCGAGGCTGAAGGTGGTGATCTTAAGCACCGCCGCATCGGTTCCGACCCAAGTGAGAGTAGGCGGGCGGAGGGTCGAGATACTCTTCGCAGTGAGAGTGACGTCGCGAACCTTGCCGTCGGTAGATTGCACTTTCATCGCCAGAGTCTTGGCCGGAGGCGCGGTTCCGGGTGCGGGCGCGTCAGCTTCGATTCGGAGCTGGGCGGCATCGGTCGCGGGCTTTCCGTCGACTTCCGTGATCATCTCGCCGACCTTGAGGCCCGCGTTGGTGCCGGGGCTGTCGGGCGCAATCTGGAGAATCGTCAATCCCTTCTCGTCCTTGCGGACGGAGATGCCGAAACCGAAAGTCGACGTGCGAACGCGGGCTTGCGCGGCGCGCGGGGCTCGGAGCCGGATGTGGCTGATGCCAAATTCGGAAAGCGTACGATTCAACTCCCGAGCGAAGGCGGTATCAGTCTCCGCCTTGTCGAGATCGCCCTTGTGCTTCTCGACGTACTCGGGCCACTTCTTAAAGTCCACCGCAGGCACGAACGCTTTGTTTACGATGACGTCCTGCAACCCGTCGAGAACCTTCTGCTTGACTTCTGCGGTAACCGGTTCACCGGCTCCCTGGTTGGCGGGGAGTCCGGTGGTCTGGGATCGAGCGAGCGGGGCGAGCAGCAGGGCGGCCGCGAAGGCGAAGAGTGACGTGCGTCGCATGTCTTCAGAATACGGCAAATCCAAAGCCCCGGTGCCGGATCGACGGGTAATCTGTGCGCCGTGGACCCGGTGTCACGCCCGCGTCGGCAAGCCCGGCCGCCCGAGCGCTTTCCGTGGGTGCTGGCGGTTCTTCTCCTCGCGACGGCCTACGGATTTTGGGTCTTGCCAAAACAAATCGGCCCGCGACCCGTGAAGGTCGAATTTACGCCTGAGGCGGGAAAGTGAGGGTGATGAGTGAATCCGCGAATAGGTGAATAAGTGAATACGCACTGGGTAAACGCATCTCTGAGAGAACTCATTGGATTTGGCTGAACCCGGATCTCCCCCGCGCTTTCAACTTATTCCCTTATTCCCTTATTCGCCTCTTCAAGCTCCCCCTAAGAACCCCATGAAAGTCGGACTCATCGGATACCCCCAGAGCGGCAAGAGCGCGCTTTACCGCGCTGCTGCGCATGGACTCGCCAAGGGCGATGTGACGGCCGTTCCGGTGCCCGATCCCCGCTTCGAGCGGATAGTCGCCCAGGTGAAGCCGAAGAAGCAAACTCCCGCGACGGTAATCCTGCACGACGACCTCGAGCCCGCGAGTCCCACGGGTCGGGCCTTTTCGCCGCGATTCTTGGATCAGGCCAAGAAGATGGATCTGCTGCTCCATGTCGTCCGCGCGTTCGACTCGCCGATGGCGGCGTACCACGCAGAAGTCGATCCCATTCGCGATCAAGAGAACTTGGACGTTGAACTCGTGCTCGCTGACCTTCAGATCGTAGAGAACCGCCTGGAGAGGTTGAAGAAGTCCCTGAACGTTAAGACGCCTGGCTCCGCCGATTATCTCGACAAGCAGACCTTCGAAAAGCTCCATGGACCGCTGGAAGAAGGCACGCCAATCCGCCATATCGAACTCACGGAGGACGACCAGACGGTTGTGCGGAACTACCAATTTCTTACCGCGAAACCCATGGTGATCGCGTTCAACGTCAGCGAGGACGAAGCCTCTGCACCCTCGTCCGTCGTTGCCACCGCGATTGAAAAGCTCATGGCGGCGGGCACCCAGGCCTTTGCGGTTTGCGCCACCCTCGAGGAGGAGATCGCCCAACTCGACGAAACCGACCAGCCCGAGTTTCTTCAGTCGCTCGGCCTCAGCGAACCGGCTAGCCACCAGGTGATCCGCGCTGTTTACGACGCGCTGGGGCTCATCACGTTCTTTACAGCGGGCGACAACGACACCCACGCCTGGCCCCTCCGTCGAGGATCGACGGCCCTAAAGGCAGCTGCGACTATCCACAATGACATCGCCAAGGGTTTCATCCGCGCCGAGATCGTCCACTACGCTGAGTACGACGCGGCGGGCTCCTTGGAGGCGGCTTACTCGTCGGGGAAGATGAGCCTCGAAGGAAAGGACTACGTTATCCGCGACGGCGACCTGCTCCACATTCGGAACAAGAGTTAGCTCCGACTAGCAAGTGTTGGATTTTGCAATGCGGCCAGCCACAGGTGCAGGGCAATCCGAGAGCAACCCGATCCTTCCGGTTAATGGGGGCGATTAACTCCCGCCCAGTTGAACGAATTGATGTACATCGCCGCGTGCAGGGGGATCAAGTTCTACTGACACTCAGGTCCTCGTTCCCCGGAAGGGCTACTAGTTTCGCAATTGGTTTCGCCGCAAGGTCGCTCTTATTAGTGCCGAATCCGGGGCCAATATCTTTCAAAGTCGAAGTTCGGACTATTGAGCGGGGTGTGGCAGCTCACGCAGCTCTCAGCGCCTACTTTTGCCATTCGCACGCTCTTGGGCGCCTTCACATGGGCGAGGCCAGGCCCGTGGCAGCTCTCGCATCCCACGAAGGCAAGTTGGGGTGTGACCGCCTGCGACCGGTAGCCCAAAAGGCTTGTGATACCTGTCACATGGCACGGCACACAGTCGGGGTCCCGGCTCTCGCGCCTCTTATCGAGGGTCGACAGGGCGTGGGCGTGGGCGCTTCCACGCCAAACGCGGCTGGCCTCAGCATGGCACGGCGCGCACGCGGCGCTGCCTCCGAACGCGCCCGTCGATCGGCGTGGAAGTTGGTCGAGCAGACCGGCTTTGTCGACCCGCCCGAGATAGGAGTTGTAGATGCTCGACACGGCGGGATCGTCCTTGAAGTTAGGTCCCAAGTGCACAGCGCTGTATCCGGAAAAGCGACTTCCCGTCCAAATCAGCCGTACGATGCTCTTGCCACGTTCCCCGGAGGTCGCGAGGATGACGTTGCCCACGTGCTCCGGATGATCCGGAGGGTCGCCGGAGGACCGAAACTGGATCAAAGCCAACGTCGGAAACGCTTTCGCCAGTCGAACAGCTTCAGCGTGGTCGCCCTGAAGGAGCAAGATCGCATGCTTTGCCGTGATCTGAGAAGTTTCGACAAGGTTGCTAGTGACATCGTCCACCGAGACGCCCGTACCTCCCAACGCCGACTCGAGCGCCTCGGAATCTACGCTTGCCGCGACAACCAAGAAGGGCCCCTTCGTCACGCTCGAAGGCAAGCTGATCGAACCGGCGTTCCCGCTCCCCGTCGTCAGTCTATTACCCGACAAGGCTTGGAGCGAAAGGGCCAAGCCCGGGCCGAGCCGCGCGTCACCTGGTCCAAAGTTGATCGCCGCCGCACCGATCCGGTTCAGGGCCTCGGCCATCGTTTGGGCTTTCATCTCGTCCTGCCTTCCCGTCCCGCCAGCAAGCGATCCATTGTCGAGGATGAGTGTGTGATCGCCAAAGGAAAGCTCGCGGGTCGCGGTGGCCCTACGCCGAATGCCGCCTGTCATCGGGTCGGTGCAGCCGCACGGCGACAGGTATCCATCTGTATCACCCCCCAAAATCACCGCCCATCGCTCAAGCGGCTTCGAGGGCGCAGTCCAAGCTGACAACGCACATATTCCTGCGCCCAGCAAAGGGGCTGCCAAGGAAAAGGCTTTGAAGCGGGATCTCATTTAACGAGCGCCTGAATTGGCACCTTCACAGTAGGCTGATCGGGATCGTCCGTGTTCACCGTCAAGACCGCGTAAACCGGACCCTTCCGAGAGCCACCCATGAACTGGAGTTCGATTTCGTAGCCATCACCGCCGGATGCCTTGATGCCGGCAACCTTGACCGCCGCATTATCGACTGAAGTGGACACCACGCGGAACGGTTTGCCCGGGCGGGTCAGCAGGAACGACGTGCTTTTGCGAGCAGTCACCTCTCCGAAGTAGATCTCGCTTGGCTGGGCTCCGATGCCTCGCTGAACCGACTGGCTGACCTGCACGGTCGAGAACTTGCCGTCGTCAGTATCCGCCTGCAACGTGAATTGGCCCCGGCCAACGAGGCCTGCGGCGTCGAGATGGATTGTAAACTCAGTGCCCTTGCGTTGGAGCGGGCCCTCCTTCATCGCCGGGTCGGCCAGCGGACCCTCCCAGGGCTTCGCCGACACCGTACCGTTCAAACCCGCGAGCCGTCCCGCGCTTGCACTGATTGGCCGCTCTGCGGGTCCGAAGAGATAGGCGTGGATCGTGGCCGGACCCTTCGGAAGCAGAAGCACGTCCGGCGCGTCGATTAGGAACCGGTAGCGCGGCTGCAAATTAATTCGAAAGGGCACCACCCGATTGGGTGTTCTGAGGTCGTTTGTCATGACGAGCAGTCGGTGCTTCACTTCGCCCTGTCCGACCGTTGTATCCATGCGGCCCCTTAGAACGAAGCTGGCGCCTGCCGCCACGTCTCCGCCCGGACTAATCAGAAAGCACTGGCAATCCGGAATCAGCCGATAGGTCAGAGGTGCGTTCCCCGTATTCGTGAGCTTTATCTGAAACTCTGCTCCCTCGCCTTGGACCGCAGTGCCTGCGTCGATCTGCTGCGGGTCGACAACCGCAACCGGCCTCGCAGATTTGACGACCTGCTTCTTTCCGATCCTCGCCTCCAACTCAGCGACGGCGAGCAGGTGCCAGCGGATCACGTTGCCCTCTAAACCGGTGACCCGGTTCAGGCGATCTGTGGGCACGTCCGTGTGACTCATGAACGTGCCAAAGTACGGCGAATCCGCCAGTCCGTAGTAAGCCCCGACGGCGCGGGCGACTTCATTGGAAACTTCGAGGGCCTTGATCGGTGTAGCGGTCTCGCCACGCGCCAGAGCGATGGCGACTTCGAGAGCCGGCTTGCCTGGGCTGGAGCTGAAGGAGTATGCCGCTCCCGCATGGACGCCGCTCTCCGGATCGACAGGTAGCTCGTGAACGAAGTGAAACCGGATGTCGCCACCCTGAGCGACGACTCGCGGCTTGAACATCGCCTGAGCCTCCCGCCACTGCGCCAACGCGCCGTCCCGAGCGGCAGCCGCCGCCGTCTTTTGGGCCGCGGGCAAGCCCCGATCGTCCCACTCGATCTTAGGGTCGGCGACTGGTAGGTGCGCGATTTCACCCTGCGCCCCCGCGAAATCCCCCTTTTCCAGTCGGTCGGTGACCGCCAAGACCTGCAACTGAAATTCGGTCCGAGTCCCCGGAGGCAGCTTGGGTCCGAATAAGACCGGGGCAAGGACAAGGAGCGCTAGCATCTCGTTTATCTTACGCTCGGGAAGCGGCGCCGATCACTCGAAGGTGACATTGGCATTCTCACGACAGTTCGTGGATGGCCGAATTATGCCGCTCTATCGCTATGCACACCGGAAGCGGTAGTTGAGCAGGGTGCAATGAAAAGACAGTCTAAGATTTTCCCCAAGGTCGAAACGCGTCAATGACAAAGAATGCGCAGGCTACCAGGGCCCATGAATCCAAAGAAGAATGCCCACGTTCTTGCGGGGAATTTCAAGTCGGGAATCTGTTCGATAAGCCATGCAGGGACTCGCTGCCATATCGGATATCCGGCGTGGGCGCAAAAGCATAATACGCGAGCGCAAGAAACCCGACTGCGAACAGGAATTTGGCGCTAAATGCCAGTCTCTTCAATTCAACTTTGTATCATGATCTAGCGCCAGACCTCGGAAACAGTTTCCGGATGAGATGGATTGGGCCGATTCGACTGGCTCCTTTAGCTGTGCCCGGGCCGATGGCCCATGGCGTTGAACACACCTCGTCGGATCCATCGCAAACGTGGAACTCTTTACTTGAGAAATTTCCCGCGGGCCGACTGAAACTCGCACGTGCCTCGCCGATGAACGTTGAATCGCGAGACTGCCGATTTGTAAACCACTCTAGCGCAGCAGGATAAGCGCCACTGCCGGCGCGGCGCAGAGGAGCGAATCGATTCGGTCGAGAAGGCCCCCGTGGCCGGGAAGTAGCCCACCACTGTCCTTTAGGTTCGATCTCCGCTTTAGAGCGCTCTCGAAGAGATCGCCTGCTTGGCCGAGGATGCCGCATGCGAGCCCGCACAGGAGACCTGTGAGCCACGAGTAGCCAATCCAAGTTGCTAATGGCGTCGCCACTGCCATACAGGCCAAGAGATTTGCGATCGAACCCTCCCAGGTTTTCTTCGGGGAGATGGCCGGTGCGAGCAGGTGTTTGCCAAACGCCCGCCCAGCAAAAATAGCGGCGGTGTCGCCTGCCCAGAGAGGCAGGAAGGCGAGCAAAATGGGGGCTCGAAACTCGAAGAAGCTGGAGGGCATAGCCGCCCTGTGCAGCCAAATCAAGCCGAGTAGCGGTCCCCCGATCCAGAAGCCGATCGCCGGCCAAATGATTCTTACTTGAGGGTAGGTCGCTCCTAGGAGCCCGGCGCCAAGGAGTGCGAGGGGGATTGTCGCCTCCACCGGCGAGGGGATCTGCCCCCCGAGAAATAAATCGATTGCAAGACAGGCACCCGCGCCAATGACAACTGGTACCAGGTGGGCCTTGGAGATTCGGGCGGCTTCCAAGGAAGCGAGAATCGCCACGAGAATAATGGCCGCCAAAAATGGCCAAGGGGAGGCACAGAGTGCCGCCCCAAGGACTACGGGAATTAGCGCAAGAGCAGTGAGAACCCTTGTTTTCAATCGATGCTAGACACAACGCCAGCCGCGTCGCTATCACTGCCGATGCTGGCATGCGTCAATCGAAGCGCGACCTGAACGCGGTTCTCGCACTTCAGCTTCCGCATGATTACGCTCACCAAATTCTTAATGCTCTGCTCTCGAAGGCCCGTGACCGCGGCGATTCTGCGATTAGAAAAGCCCTTTGCGACAAGCGAAGCAACCTCGAATTCGCGGCGGGTCAACTCGAACTCCGAGTTGTAGCCATGGCTGCGACCGTCACGGACTCGCCCTGTGGGGACGCGAACAAACTGGCCCGCCATCTCACGGAGAGCCTTGAACAAAGCCATGCCACCTTTATCCCGGCTCACTACGGCATCGGGCTGGTGCTGAGCGATTCGCTCTCGCTCTTCCTCGCGGATGACGACAGCGATGCCGAAATCGCCATAGGCCCGCGCGCCCATAAAGAACTCCAATTCATTGGGCTCCATAGTGTCACCGTCGACAACGATGATATTGGCACGCTGATCTTTCGCTGCCGAAAGGCAGGAGCGAGGTTGTGACTCGCGTGCCACAACGTCGAAGTTGCCTTCGTGACTCAGGAGGCTCCCGAGGGCCTCCCTGAAAAGGGGCTCTTTGCTACACAGCGCTATTCTCATAAATTCTTCTCTGCACCCTCAAATTAAGTTTAAGGTATTGCCGTATTAGTATGCCATTACAGAATGCATAGTTCCAGCTTCGATCAACTGTTTGCCAAGAAATGTCATCAACCTAGCAACGTTCTGCTAAAACGGTCCCTGCGAAGTCCCGAGCTCCGTTTACGGATTGATGGTCACGTCGAGGGTCGAGGTTGCTGGTGCTTTCAAGCCATATTGATCACCTACTGTGAGCGTAATCTTATAGTGGCCCGCCTTACGAAATTTACGCTTTACCGTTTGCCCCTCGGCGTCTACCTGTATGCCATCGGCCGCGTCAAAATCCCAAGTGAACTTGAGTGGACTTGACCCCCCGAATCCATATGCCGATAGATTAAGCTCGTCCCCTAGAGCTAAGTTTATCGGGCCCTTTTGAACGATCTCCCCGGCGATCTTCGTGGAATCGTTTACAACGCGCATATCGCCGATGTACAGCGTCGTCGTGGAGTCTGCAGAAAAGGCTAACTCCTTGATCGTTTTGTTCGAACCGCCTAGGCCTCGAATAGCTTGTAACGGAATGGACACCATCCGCCAACCACGCTCGCCCGCCATGCTGGTCGATACGGGAATGTAAATTTCTCCCTTCTTTCCGTCCGTTGTGGTGACAATCATACGCAACTGCTTTAGGCTCTGTGTTGCGGGAGCCGCCGCACCACCCCCTCCGCCAGGCGAAATGGGACCTCCGCGGCCAAATCCCGCGCCTCCCTGGGCACCGGGACCACCGGGGCCTCCGCTCGGTGGAACTCCACCACCACCTTGCGGTCCGAATCCACCACGGCCGCCCGAATCCCCTCTTCCACCGGGATCTCCTCCACCAGGCCCAAAGACCATGCTCGAATCTGCTACTCGAAATGTAATTCGCAAGAGGTTGTTATTGTCGGCGAACTCCTGACTCAAGTCGACCGGGTTCGCATACATCATTATGCCGCCCTGGAACAGGTTGCGGGAAGACACGCTGATGGAGGTGGTGCCCTCGTAGGCGGCTTCGTTCGTCTCACGGATGGAGCCGCTGCCCCAGGAGCGCAGGCCGATATGCTGATCGGCGGCTGCTTTACCAGATAGGTAAAGGATCGCAGGCGCCTGGGCCGAAACCGTCACAGCAAGACTGGCGAACGTCGCCAAGACAAAAGTTGATTTCGCGTTCATGTTTCCTCCGCGTCCATTTCTACGCCGAATCGCCGAAGCTCACTCGTTCGATCGATACGGCGCGACCCGTATCTCTTTCGACGCGCGAGACCACGCCACAGATTACACCAGGTTCGTCAGCGACTTCAAACCGCTCCGGCAAAGTTGTTCGGAACCGTCGCAAGATGAGGTGGCGATCCATGCCCAATACACTGTCTTTAGGGCCGCACATTCCTACGTCCGTGATATAGGCGGTTCCGCCGGGCAAAATTCGCTCGTCCGCAGTCGCCACATGGGTGTGGGTTCCGACGACGACGCTGCAGCGGCCGTTGCAGTGCCACCCCATTGCGATCTTCTCGCTTGTCGCCTCGCCATGAAAGTCTAGGACTCGATGGAATGTGGAGAGGGGTTCCAGCAGGCGGTCCATCTCCGCGAACGGGTCGCCATAACCCTCCATGTACACTCGACCGCAGACGTTCATAACCGCCAATTCGATCCCGTCTTTGTTGACCGTGCAGAGCCCCGAGCCAGGCACACCGGACGGCATGTTGGATGGTCGAACGATGGGTTTTCCGGAATCTAAATAGGGGCCGATGTCGCGCTTATTAAATGCATGATTGCCCAAGGTGATAGCGTCCGCCCCGGCTCGAAATATCTCATCCGCGATCGCCGGAGTGATCCCGACCCCACCAGCCGAATTCTCTCCGTTAACGATCGTGAAGAGCGGTTGGTGAGTGTCCTGCAGACTCGGCAGACCTTCTCGTACGACGTTCCGGCCCGGCTTGCCCACCACGTCGCCGAGAAAGAGGATGGTATAGGTTCCCATTCGAGCCCTATTAGGTTAGCCGAAGCGGTTGCAAGAAACATCCGGCATGTTGCACTATGGAAGCAACTCCGTAAGACTGCGGGGAA
Organism: Fimbriimonadales bacterium; assembly: GCA_038238735.1. Taxonomy (GTDB): domain Bacteria; phylum Armatimonadota; class Fimbriimonadia; order Fimbriimonadales; family Fimbriimonadaceae; genus JAFDWR01. The sequence goes on from JBBSFL010000007.1 coordinate 16,918, forward strand.
GGGAAATCTATGAATCTAAGAAAAGTTTTAATCACCGCTTCTTTGGCGGGAATCGCCGCATTCGGTATGGCGAGCGAAGCTTCCGTGCAGCAAGCGCGAATGCAAGCGGGAATGAACTCTTACTGCCAAGCCATTAAAAACCACCACATGGCTGACGCCAACCGCATCGTCGACAATTATTTTTCGCCAAACGCGGTGTTCATCGACACCCACGGGAAAAAGAGCAGTTACGCGGATTGGAAAAGGAACAACGAGCAAGGCATGAAGATGCTTTCCTCGCTCGATGACATCTCGCTTCACTGCAACAATTTCACAATCAAAGGAAACTCCGGAATGTCGATGGAGCACTTCCACATGAGCGCCAAAGTGAAGGGCCCTAAGGGAAAGATCAGCAGCTTGACGGTCGACACCATGTCGCGCGTCGACTACAGCAAGATGGGCGGTAAATGGATGGTCGTCAAGAGCACCGAAGTAAAGAACTCCGTGATGATGGACGGCCACCCGATCCGAATGTAGCCTCCAACGTGTAGGCTCTCCGCTGTGAGCCACGCGCGCGTCGCCGATATCGCGATCGATCCCCGCTCCGGCGGTGTAGAGGCACTCTACACTTATCGAGTCGAGAACGACTGTGAAGTCGGCGACGCGTTTTTTGTGCCGCTTGGATCGCGTTGGGCTCTCGGTTTCGCCACGCACGTGTACGACGCAACTGCAGAAGACCTTGGATTTGCGCTTGGGAATCTCCGTTCGGTGCAGTCCCGCGTCGACAACCTTGCCCTTCCAAGCGCATTGGTTGATCTGGCAAAGTTCGTTGCTGACGAGTACCTCTGCTCGCTACCGGTCGCGCTGACGGCGGCGACACCGCCAGGAGTTCGAGATCGCTTGGCGACGGTGTGGACCCTGAAAGAGACGAACATAGGGGAGGAGGGACTTTTCGGCGAACCCGCCACCGGCTTTCTCCAATCGGTGCCGCTGACGCCGGCGCAAAAAGAGACGGTCAGAACATTGATGGATTCAGGGGGAGTTCTCATCGAACAGCCTGGAAAGCACCTTCCCGCGGCTCAATTGAGAACCCTCAAGATGCTTCGGGGAAAGGAGATTGTCTCGCAATCCCTTCGCCTCGTTCCATTTCGGGAGAAACGAACAGAGACGCCTCTGCTCCAGATCGTCGCAGATCAAGGGAAGGTCGAGGCCTTCATTGCGGCGGAGGGAAAACGCCGCCCCGCTCAAGTGTTGACCCTCATGCGTTTGCAGTCTGCCGGCGAGGGTCACTCATCCGGATTCACCCCCGCCGAGATCAAAGCGATGGCGGGGGTAACGGATGCCACCGTCCGCGCTTTAAAGGAAGCCGGGATGCTCGAAACGGTGTCGAGTGCCGCCGACAAGCTGATCATGCCTCCGGTGCCGAATCGCCACCAACAACTCGCGGCTGATGCGATATGCGAGTCCGTGCGGACGGCGACCCAACAGTCCTTCCTTCTTTTTGGAATCACGGGAAGTGGAAAGACCGAGGTGTACATGCGGGCGGTCGCGGAAGCGCTGCGGATGGGGAGACAGGTGATCTATCTGGTCCCTGAGATCGCCCTCGCCGCTCAAGTCATTGCTCTGCTCCGTGAGAGATTCGGCAGACGGGTGACGGTGCTCCACTCCGACTTGAGCCCCTCCGAGCGGTTACAAAATTGGCTAGCGATCCGAGACGGCGCGGCACCCATCGTTCTTGGTGCGCGGTCCGCGCTTTTCGCGCCGGTGACCAACCTAGGGCTCATTGTGCTCGATGAGGAGCACGAGCAAAGCTACAAGCAGGAATCGACTCCCCGCTACCACTCGAAGCGGCTCGCCCAGTTTTTGGCTGAGCGACACTCGTGCCCCTTAGTTCTGGGTTCGGCAACGCCATCCGTCGAGTCGTTCTATGAAGCCGAGCAAGCGGAATCGGGCAAGCCCGGCCTAACCCTTCTGAGTCTCCCAGAGCGGGCCGCCCAGGCTCAACTTCCCACCGTCCATGTCGAGGATTTGACGGTTGGTTACAAAGTTGGCAAACCTTCAATCTTCAGTGAAGACCTCCGTCAGAGACTTTCGGCGACCCTAGAGGCGGGCCACCAAGCCATCCTGTTTCTCAATCGCCGTGCTTACGCCCCGTTTCTCGTCTGCCGGGACTGTGGGCACCAGATGCTTTGCCCGAACTGCTCCGTCTCCTTAAGCTTTCACCGCAAAGATCGAAAGCTGCGCTGCCACTACTGCGGATACAGCACGCTGCCGCTCGACACCTGCCCGCAGTGCCGAGGAACGCGCTTGACTCCGTTTGGAGTCGGAACTCAGAAGGTCGAAGAACAGGTCACACTCGAATTCGAGAACGCCCGGGTAGGCCGTCTGGATCGAGACGTCGCGCAAAGGAAGGGCATGCTTGAATCCACGCTGGCCGCGTTCCGGGCAGGTGACCTAAACGTCCTAGTGGGCACCCAAATGGTCGCGAAGGGACTGGACTTCCCGAATGTCACGCTTGTCGGCGTCATCGCGGCGGATATCAGCCTCAATCTGCCCGACTTCAGATCCGGTGAGCGAACCTTCCAACTCCTGGCCCAAGTGGGTGGCCGGGCCGGGCGGAGCACCCTACCGGGTGAAGTGGTTATCCAAACCTTTAACCCCGACCATAGGGCCGTCCGGACGGCGCAGGCTCACGACTATCTAGGCTTCTACGAGAGCGCCCGCCGAGAACGAGAATTGGCGGGATATCCTCCTTATCGCCGCCTCGTGAACCTGATCTTCTCCGGCGAGCGCCGCCCAAGGATCATCGAAGCCGCTGACGAGGCCGTGAAACTGCTCGAAACGGCAGGAATTGAGGGCCTGGAGATTCTGGGTCCGGTGGACTGCGCGGTGGAGCGCGTCCAAAATCGCTGGCGACGCCATGCTCTCATAAAGCTGCCACGATCCGCTTCTGTGAAGCCTGTCGCCCTTGCCCTCGCGGGATTCGAGCCGGAAGGTGTAAGAACGGAGATCGACGTCGATCCGTACTCGCTCATGTAAGCTGTCCTAAGTGGACCTCCCGCTCGATCCGATCTCGCAGGCATGGCGCAGCGTCTGGTTTGCGATTGGCGGCAGCGTCATCTACATACTTCTCGACGTTCTGGTGTTGAGACACAACTCAACCTTCGCGGGGGGAAGAATTCCGTTTCGGATTGGGGTGGCGATCCTCGCGCTGGGAGTTGCCCTTGGTGGGGTGGCTTGGTTTTATTTTTCGCGAGCTAACATGACGGCGACGAATAGGGTGCTGTACAGTTCTTACGGTGTTCGAGGGCTCGGGCTCGTAGTTTTGGTTGTCGGGCTAGCGCGGATGCTCAGAAAGGACTCCACGCCCTCTAGTTAGCGAATACAAGGCGGAGTGCGGCTAGCTTAAGACGGCCCGCTAAGAAGCTCGATCGATAAGTTCTGACGCCCGTTTGTGCGCTGCTCCTGGCGCACAATTCCGTATCCCGGAGCGAACCACGTCGTCAGTTCGATCTTTGTGCTGCCCGATTGGATGGACAGAGTCGACTTTGTTGACTTGTAGGGTTGCGAGCCGACGTTGACCGTTTCGTTCTCTTGGGTTAGCGTTGCAGATGCGGTTCCATGCCCGCTCAGTTTGTCCAGGCTCCCTCGCCAGGCAATTGGCCCTTTGGCGTCCAGGACGAGTAAAGGAATTGGAGGATCGAATCGAGCGGAACCTAGGCGATCCGCGACCAAACGGGTTCCGCTCCAGGCAAGCCGCGCCGAGCCAAACGTTCCTTTTAACTCGAATCCCTGGGCATCGCCGACCGCAACCGACCGAACGAGTTTCATCGGCTCGACGTACTTCTCAAAGCCCGTGAATACCGTGTAAGTCCAGCTCCTTCCCGGTTCGAGCGGCATTAGATCTGGGGGGCCGTCGCACCCAAAAAGAGCTACCGCCGTCAGTCCGGCAAGAAGTGTTCGCATCACTTGCGTATTATCCCATCGAGGCGGCCAGTTTTGAGCGCGCCTCGGGTTGGCAATGAAGTCTCATTGGACCCAAATCGCGATTAATGGTCAAGGCCATGCTATGCGGGTTTGCAAGCCAAAGACTCGACCAAAATGCCGCAAAGACAATTGCCTAATGCCCGAGCGGACCTTACTCTCCGATCATCGAGAGCGGCTGCTTGTCGGCGATTAGCTCTTCGCGGGTCTTGTCTTTGCCGTACCGAATCGCGTCCCGGACGCGGTTCATGCTTAGCTTGGTGCTAGTGCGCGCATAGCTATAGGCTTGAAGGAGGAAGTACGAGTCCAGGGTGTACAGGAACGACGGCGTCATGTAGCACCAGATGGTGCAGCCCTTGCAGAAGTCGTAGCGGCCCGATTTGGCGATGTGCTCGCGCATCTCCGGCGACTTCCACTGCTTGACCATGTCGTCGGTGTCGATCTCCATCCGCTCCTGGGCGGCGTGATAGCAGGGCAGGAGATACTTGCCATCCTGCGAGACTGCGACATTGGCGCTAATAGCCTTGCATTTCGGCTTCGCGGGATCGTTTCCGCCGACCGCCTGGAGCTTGATCGCGGCTAAGTTGACGCTCATGTAAGGCTTGTTGTGGAGCGCCTTGAGAGCCTTAGTGAATTCCTGGTCTAGGGCCGGATTACCGAAGTAGGAGAACATCGGCATGACGTGCACCACGACCTGCAGGTCTTTGGCAAGTTTGACCATTCCCTCGATCTCGTGCATATTCTCGTTGCCGACCGAGAAGTTGACGTTCACGAACTGTTTGTTCTTGCGGGCCAAGTGGATGGACTCGATGACGCGGTCATAGCACTGCAACTTGCGGCTGGCGTTGTGCCGATCCCTGTCGGAGGAGTCTAGAGAGAATGAGGCCGAGTCGACGAGGTCGATGAATTCGTCGGCACGAGCCGGATACAGATAGCCATTCGAGACGAGCCCGGTGCGGATGCCGTTGTTCTTGGCGATGCGCAAGAGGTCCGGCAGGTTCTTTTGCAGCAGCGGCTCGCCGCCAGTGAAGTCGATGTAACGCACCCCGAGCTTCTTCAGGCCCTTGATGATCTTTTCGGCATGCTCCAGTGAGACGAGCTTCGGCTTCTTATGCGCGGGACCCTCCCAGATGTCGCAGAAACCGCACTTGGCGTTGCAAACGGTGGTGACGTAATAGCTGCAGGCGATCGGCAAGCGGAATCCTTCCTCGGCGACGCTTCCATGCGTCGCGACTCTATAGGATAGCTCAGACGCTACTTATCATGGCTCTGGACTTGAAATAGGGATCAAATAATCCCGACCCAGGGTCGAATAGGAAGGAGAACAATCATGCCGAGAGGAGACAAAGACAAGTACACCGACAAGCAGAAGCGACAGGCCGAGCATATCGAGGAAGGCTACGAGAAAAGCGGCGTGGCTGAAAAAGAAGCCGAATCCCGCGCCTGGGCAACCGTCAACAAGATTTCCGGCGGCGGAAAAAAGAGTGGTTCGGGCCGAGGCAAGGCAGAAAACCATGAGCCGATGCGAACGGGCGGCAGGAAATCGGGAAGCAGCCAGTCCACCGCATCTCGCAGCGAAGCGGCGAAAAAGGGTTGGAACACGAGACGCAAGAACGAAGCCAAGCGCAGCACAGGATAGGGATTTCGGCAACGGGGATGAGCATTGTCCGGCGAGAAAGCGGAGGCGCCCCTCCCAACTTCTGGTTTGCAACTCCAAAAGAGTTCGGTGACGCGTCCTGTCCTTAATGAAAGTGCGCGCGCTGATCGCTGAGTTCATCGGCACCTTCGCCCTGATCTTTGTCGGCCTGCTGGCCATCGCTCACTTGGGCGATCTTAAGGCAAATGGTGGCTTGGTGGGCATTGCCCTCGCGCATGGGCTGGCGATCGCTTGTCTAGCCAGCGCGACGGCCGCGATCAGCGGGGGCCACCTCAATCCGGCAGTGACCTTTGGCATGATGCTGACTCGGCGCATAGCGATCGTTCCTGGGCTCGGCTACATCGTCGCCCAACTTCTTGGAGGCTATGTCGCGGCTCAGGCAGTTGGTTACTGCCTCGGTACGGAGGGGATGCGGGCAGTGGTGGCGGGGACTCCAGCGCTCGGCGAGGCGATGAGTGTGCCGCAGGCGATCGTCGCCGAAGGTATCGCAACCTTCTTCCTCGTGTTCGTCATCTTCGGCACTGCGGTGGATCTCCGTGCACCCAAGGTTGGCGCTCTGTTTATCGGCCTTACCGTCACGATGGACATCCTGGCGATTGGCCCTCTTACCGGAGGTGCGATGAATCCAGCGCGTTGGTTCGGTCCCGCCATGGCCGGAACGAAGATCTCCGCGAACCCGATCGTTTGGACCCTCGGGCCCCTGGCGGGTGCGGCCCTCGCCGCAATCGTCTATTCGATGTTCTTGGAAGACAAGAATCCGATTCCTTTGGGCGCGGAGGTCCGCACGAACTAGGGCAACGGGTCCCTGTCAATCTGGACCTCCCGATATGCAGGATGGCCAAAGACTAGTGCCTTTGCAGCCTACTATTGGGAAACCACGACGCTTACGCTGTCGGACGTCCCTCCCGTGATAACCGATTTCCGATCGGGCGCAGTTCCGTTGTAAGGGTCGGAGGGCGGACTCCTCCCGCATCTAGGGAGATCATCACGCCTAAGCCCAGCCAAACTGGGCTGTTTGCGGCTAGCCCGTTTCTTGGCAGGAGACCGTAGGCGTTAGGGAAGATAGCTCTGAGTTCGCTGAGACTTTTGGCTTCCCCGGCCGTGAACCCGCCTCCGAAGGCGTCAAGCATGCCTTCGGCGCCCGCTCGGCTCAATAGCTGCCTCGAGTGGCACTTTGGTTAATGCTTCAAGGCTTTGATCTAGAACCTCTTCCTTGTTTTTCGCGGACAATAAAGCATGACCGATCGCGAAAAGATTCCGCGGATAACACTTCTAACGCTCGCTCAGTAAATCCAAAGCGATACCCGTCGAATTTCCAATTGATCGTGGTGAGTGTTTCTGATGGTCAGGCTGCGTTCAATATGACGCTTTGAATGGCCCACCCTCGCAACCCGGACATGCGAGTTTTCGTGTAGATCATGGGAACCTAACCCGGTGCGGTGCTTGACGCGATTTGATTGAACCCGCATAGTGGAAGCGTCCCGTGACAAGACAGGAAACCTATGCAAAGCTGGCAAATAACTCTTGCGATCACGATCGTTGTGGCTCTGGTGGCCATTCCTTTGATCCTGAAATTCCTCATCGGGCCCCGGTTTATTGGCAATACCGAGGTCGGGATTGTGGAGAAAACTTGGGGTGGGGGGCATTTGACGGGGCATATCATCGCCTTGAACAGCGAGGCCGGATTCCAGCCCGAGGTGTTGCGGGGCGGGCTTCACTTTAAGCCGGGCTACCGGTTTCGCATCCACCGGGTGCCACTTGTGACCATCCATCGCGGGCAGGTGGGGTACGTGTTCGCGCGGGACGGGCGGCCTTTGGGCCGGTTCTCGCAGGACGGCAAGGAGATGGTGGAGGCGGGCCAGACCTTGGGCCACGTGGTGAACAACGGCGACTTCACGGACTGCCGCGCCTGACTGAAGGCGGGCGGGCAGCAGGGTCCCCAACGGGCGATCCTGCGCGAGGGAACCTACGCGATCAACCTGGCTCAGTTCGTGGTGATCTGTGGGGTGAAGGAGGTCTATTACCATCCGGTCGGCGGACGCGACGAAGCGGCGTCGATCCAGCACATCGCCGACCAGATCGGCGCTCAAAACGGATTCGCGCCGGTGGTAATCGACGGCGCGAGCGACCAGATCGGCATCGTGACAGTACACGACGGTCCCTCGCTGCGGCAGGGCGACATCATTGCGCCAACGGTGGGCGACAGCAAAACGGACGCGAACTACCACAATAACTTCCAGGACCCGCAAGCGTTCCTGAGCGCGGGCGGCTTCCGCGGCAGGCAGTACCAAGTGCTGTCGGAAGGCACGTATTGGATCAACCGTCTGTTCGCGACGGTGGAATTCAAGGCCAAGACGCACGTGCAGGTGGGCGAAGTCGGGGTAGTTGTCTCTTACTATGGCGAGCGCGGCGAGGACGTGTCGGGCGAGGCGTTCAGGCACGGCGAGCTCTGCAAGAAGGGCGGCCGGGGAATCTGGGACGAGGCGTTGCTGCCGGGCAAGTACGCCTTCAACCCGTATGCGGGCGAAGTGATCATGGTGCCGACGATCAACATCATCTTAAAGTGGATCGCGCTGGACACGGGCGAGCATCGGCTCGACGCGAGTCTGCGGGAGATCGGGTTGATCACGAAGGACGCGTTCGAGCCTGAGCTGCCGCTCTCGGTGGTCATCAACATAGACTACAT
>JBBSFL010000008.1:0-24910 GCA_038238735.1 Fimbriimonadales bacterium
CTTGGTCGGCGAAGATGTCGGCGTCCTCGGCGGGCACACCATCGGCGTGCAGCTCTTCCCTCAGGCGGTCGACAAGGGCTTGGAGACGTGTGCCAATCTGCTCGGGCGGGGTCTTTTCGACGACGATCCTCGCCTCGCGAACGATCTCACGCATGCGGCCCGACACCAGCTCGCGGCGTTTGTCATCCTTCTTCCATCCGAGCCGAGCGAACAACTTCGTGACCAACGGTTCGAGAAGGTCGTAGGCCGCCTTCGAGGTCGTGAAGACCGTGAGGATGCCTGCCATTTAGCCTTCGCCTCGCATCATCCCACGCATTTCGGCACCGACTCTTTCGACCGGCAGCGCGGCTTCCTCGGTTCTCATGCGACTGAGTCGGGGAATTCCTTGGTGGTTTTCGGCGATCCAATCTTTGGCGAACTTGCCGTTTTGGATTTCCCGAAGAGTTACGCGCATGGCGGCTTTGGCTTCCTCGCCCACGATTTTCGGGCCCTGGACGAATCCGCCCCACTCGGCGGTGTCGGAGATCGAGCGGCGCATCCCGGCGAGGCCCTTGGCGACGATCAAGTCGACGATCAGCTTGGTCTCGTGGAGGCACTCGAAGTAGGCGACTTCCGGCTGGTAGCCAGCTTCGACGAGGGTGTCGAAACCAGCTTTGATCAGCTCGGGAATTCCGCCGCACAGGACGGCTTGCTCGCCGAAAAGGTCCGTTTCCGTTTCCTCTGTGAAGGTGGTTAAAAGGATGCCGAGGCGGGCGCAACCAATCCCCGAGGCATAGCTGAGCGCGGTCGAGAGCGCCGCGCCCGTGGAGTCCTGGTGGATCGCAACTAGGGCGGGCAACCCGTTTCCGGCGAGGAAATTCGCACGTAGTCCGACGCCGGGCCCTTTCGGGGAGACCATGGCAACGTCGAGGAAGGGGGGTGGGACGATCTGCTTGTAGACGATGCTGAATCCATGGGCGAAGAGAAGTGTCTGCCCCGGGCGGAGATGCTCGTGGACGCTCTCGCAAAAGATGTCGCCCATGGGCACGTCGGGGGTGCAGAACATTAATACGTCCGCCCAACGTGCGCAATCTTCGACCGATTCGACCCTTAAACCTTCTCTCTCGGCCTTCTCCTTTGATTGGCTGGTAGCGTGTAGGCCGACGCGGACCTCGACGCCGCTGTCGCGGAGATTGAGCGCATGGGCATGACCCTGGTTGCCGTATCCGAGAACCGCGACCTTGCGACTGCGTATTAGCGCCGGGTCGGTGTCGGATTCGCGGAAGATGGTGGCCATAACTGCTTGCTCGCGCGGGTTAGTCAATCTACGCTTAATTAGACTTTACCAAGCACTGAGGGTCCGCCTTCGGGACTGGGCGGGGGCCCGCTGAAGCTGACGCTCCGCGCAACACCTCGGGGACGCCAAACGTCAGAATGGAAACATGTTCGGCTTCCTCCTCGCTCTCAGTATTTTCCTTCAGACCGCGAAGCCGTTCCTGGCCGAAGTGCCGACTAAATATCTCGAACCCGCTCCGCCGGCAGCGCGGACGGTCGCAACAGTCGACGGGGTTGAAATCAAAGCAAAAGACGTCGAGGACTACCTTTGGCAGTGGCGCGGGGCCGATGCGGTTCGCGAGATGGTGGAGTATCAAGTTGTGAAGGCGGAGGCAGACCGCCGCAGAGTCACTGTCACTGCTGCGGAGATAGAGCTAAAGTTGGCCGACTCTCTGAAGGCCTTCACCGAGCAGCAGCCGGGCAAGGACGTGGACGATGCGTTACAGCTTCAAGGCTTTACCCGCTCGCGCGCGTTCCTGCGGCTTACTCGCCAGGCGTTGCTGGAGAAGATAGCCCTCCAGAATTGGAAGGCGTCTGACTTCGTCAAGGTCTCGGCGATTACGATAAAGCCCGGTACCGGTAAAACTTTGGAACAGGCTCTGGCTGACGGAAAGGCGGCCTACGAGAAGCTCACGAAGGGCGTCAAGTGGGACGCTGTGCTCGCGACGACGACTTCGGACCCGCAGGTCCTTCAAGACGGCGGCCTTCTCGGATGGCGGTCTCTGCACATCTTTCCGGACTCAACAGTCGCCGAAATGACGCCGATGAAGGCGGGCCAGGTCACCAAGCCGGTCCAGACGACAGCGGGCGTACAGATTTTCCGGATCGAGGCGAAGGGCAACCAAGTTCCGTCCGAGCAGGTGGACGAGCTCAGGGCGCAGTTCCTCGCCGGCCGTTTGCCGGCGTTGGAGAAGGAGCTTCGCGACAAGGCGAAGATCGTGTCGTACACTCCGGCGAAGAAGCACTAGCTGCTTTCGCTCACCAAAGCTAGGTGTTCATCCAGGGCCAAGGTTTGAAGCGTTAAGCCTGGCATGCGGGATATGACGGCCGGCCTGGCGCCTACCGAGGCATCTGACTTAGGGTTATCACTTCCCGAAGATCTCGTCGAAGAAATCCTTCATGGCTGCCCATGACCGCTTGTCCGCTAGCGCGTTGTAAGCGGCGCCTTTCGTGATGTCGTTGCCTGCCTCGGGGACGGTGAAGGCGTGGACCGCTGCAGCATAGAGCGTGACTGAGTAGTCTACGTGAGCCGCGTCGAACTCTTTCTTGAACTTGTCGATGGCATCGGTAGACGCTGCGCGGTCGAGAGCCCCGCACTGGAGGTTTACCTTGGCTTTGATGTTCGTGGCGTCATTGGTGGTCGAGTCGAGGCCACCGTGAAATGCGACGATCCCGCGAATATCGGCTCCGGTGCGGGCTAGTTCAAGCACGCCGGTCCCGCCGAAGCAGTAGCCAATCGCGGCAAGTTTGGAACCGTCTGTCTGGGGCTGCGCCTTGAGTGTGTCGAGGCCGGCGACAAGACGGGCTCGGAAAGTGGGGAGGTCGTTCTTGTACTTGCCAGCCTGCGCACCGTTTTCTTGCGGAGTTTTCGGATGGACGCCTTTGCCGTAGATGTCAGCCGCAAAAGCTACGTAGCCAAGCTGCGCAAGCTCGCGAGCCCGACGCTCCTCATAACCATCGATGCCGTTCCAGTCATGAACGATCAGCACGCCCGGACGAGTGCCCCGAAGGCTGTCGTCGTACGCAAGATAACCTTCGAGGGTGGCATCGCCCTGCTTGTAATCGATGCGTTTCGTGACGATCGTTGCGGCGGCATAGCCCGCGAGGGCGAGAACTGCTAGGGCGGCAATGTGCTTCATGTTTGGATACTACGCGTGCGGGGCGCTTGGATCGGCAATTTACTTGAGCGATTCGCCTTCCGTTGGATTAGACCAGCAGCTTGGCGACTACTTCGCCGTACACGTCGGTCAGGCGGAAGTCTCGGCCTTGGGTTTTGAAGGTGAGCTTGGTGTGGTCGAGGCCCATTTGGTGGAGCATGGTGGCGTGGAGGTCGTGGACGCTTACGGGGTCTTGCGCGATCATGTAGCCGAGTTCGTCGGTTGCGCCGAGGGCGAGGCCTGGCTTGATACCGCCGCCAGCCATCCACATCGTGAAGGCGTGGGGATGGTGGTCTCGTCCGAGGTAGGGGGAGCCGCCTCGCCCTTCGTTCATTGGGGTTCGCCCGAACTCGCCACCCCAGACGACGATCGTTTCGTCGAGAAGGCCTAGACGCTTGAGGTCTGTGACCAGGGCAGCGGCGGCTTGGTCGACTTCGCGGCACATTCTCGGCAGTTTGTGCTTGAGATCGTCGCTCTCTCCGGTGCCGTGGTTGTCCCAGCCTCGGTGATAAAGCTGCACAAATCGCACCCCGCGCTGCACGAGCCGCCGGGCAAGTAGGCAGTTGTTGGCGAAGCTCTTCTTGCCGGGCTCGGTGCCGTAAAGCTCGTGCGTCTCCTTCGACTCCTTGGTGATGTCCATGAGCTCGGGCACGCTGGACTGCATCCGGTAGGCGAGCTCGTACTGTTCGATCCGGGTTTCGATCTCCGGGTCGAGGGTCTCCTTGAGCCGCATGGTGTTGAGATCGTGCAGGGCGTCGAGGGTGTCACGGCGGATTTCGCGGCTGACGCCGTCGGGGTCGGAGACGAAGAGGACCGGGTCACCTTGGGATCGGAACTCCACTCCCTGGTAGCTGGTGGGCAGGAAGCCGGAGCTCCAGCAGGATTTGCCGCCGTCCGGGTTGTTCTCTCCCGAGATGAGGACGACGAAGCCGGGAAGGTCGCGGTTCTCCGACCCTAAGCCGTAAGTCATCCATGAACCCATGCTCGGCCGGCCGGGAATCTGGAAACCGGTGTTCATGAAGAGCTGGGCGGGGGCGTGGTTGAACTGGTCTGTCTGAACGGATCGGATGACGGCGCAGTCGTCGGCGATCGTTTTGAAGTGGGGCAGCAGCTCGCTTACCCATTGGCCGGACTGCCCGACTTGCTCGAACTGGAAGGGTGAGCCGAGGAGCTTCGGGGTGCCGGTGATGAAGGCGAACCGTTCGTTCTTGACGATGTCCTCGGAGATCGGCTGGCCGTTGTGCTTGACGAGGAGCGGCTTGGGGTCGAATAGGTCGATCTGCGACGGAGCGCCGGCCATGAAGAGGTAGATGACGTTCTTGGCCTTGGGCTGGAAGTGCGGGGGCTTCGGGGCCATCGGGTCTGTGCGTTTCATGACCTGCTGGGCCATCGCGTTGTCGAGGAGGAGCGAGGACAGGGCCATTCCGCCAATGCCGTAGCCGACCTGCTTGAAGAAGGTCCGTCGGGTCATGTCGCGCAATGATTCGTTCATAGGATTCGGCATTAACTCTTTGTAATCGTCTCGTCAAGGTTTAGGAGGACGCTGGCGGCCATGATCCAGGCGGCTTGGTGCGGGGTGCCGCCTAGTTTCTTCGCTTTCTCGGGGTCGACGTTGTAGTCGTGCTCGAGCTTTGCGAGCAGCGATGCGAGACGAGCGGCTTCGGGTCTTGAGGGCGTTCGGCCGGTTGCGCATCGGAATCCGAATTCGATTCTTTGGCTCTGCGATCCCGGTTCGGCAAGCATTCGATGGGCCAGGGCGCGGGCGGCGTCTAGGATTGCCTCGTCGTTGAGCATTGCAAGTGCCTGGAGGGGGGTATTAGTTCGGATGCGGCGGGCGGTGCACTGCTCGCGGCTGGGGGCATCGAAGGCGAGGAACGCCGGGTAGGGCGAGGTTCGCTTCCAGAAGGTGTAGAGCGCACGGCGGTACCTCTCGGGGCCTTGGCTGGTCATCCAGCTTTGGCTGTTGTACGGAGTGCTCCACGTGCCTTCGGGTTGGGACGGGTACACGCTGGGACCGCCGATCTTGGGGTCCAGGAGGCCGCCCGCAAAGAGCGCGAGGTCGCGAATCGTCTCCGCTTCCAGCCGGTAACGAGGTCCGCGGGCGAGGAGCAGGTTCTGGGGGTCCTTCGACCTTCGTTCCGGGGTGAGCGAAGAGGCTTGGCGGTAAGTCGCGGAGGTGAAGATCAGGCGCTGGATCGCCTTAACGTCCCACTTCTTGGCAACGAGCTCGCTGGCTAGCCAGTCGAGCAACTCGGGATGAGTCGGGGGCGAGCCTTGGGTTCCGAAGTCTTCGCTGGTTTCGACCAGACCGCGGCCGAAGGCGTCTTCCCAGAGACGGTTCACTTCGACGCGCGCGGTCAGGGGATTGCGTGGGTTGGCGATCCACTTCGCCAATCCCAGCCGGTTGCCGGGCTCGCTGGGCGGCATGGGAGGGAGAGAGGTGGGGGTGCCAGCTACCACCTGGTCGCCTTTGTTCAGGAAGTCGCCACGCAGCCGCACGTAGGTGCGAAGTTGCTCGGTGTGCGGCTTGTCCCGTAGCACCATGGCAGTCGGGATCTCAGACTTTAATTTCGCCAAGGCGGCTTCATTCTTCTCGATCGCCGCTCGCATGGTTTGAAGGGTCGGGCTGATCGTTTCGTAGAACTTGGCCACCGCTTCGGAGTTCGGCTGAGTGGCGAGAAGAGCCCTGACGTCCTGAGGGATCGCGAATCGTTCGGGATCGATCTGGGCCATCAGTGAGAGCCGGAATCGGCCCAGCGTGTGCTGAGGGTAGCGCGAATCCATGACCAGCCGCACCGTGATCGAGACGGCTTCGTGAAGAGTCTGAGGAAAGGCAAAGATCGCGTCATGGGGCTTGCCGGTCTGGCCCGCAACGGCCCAGCCGCTATTGGGATCGCTGTCAAAGACTCCCGCGATTGGGAAGCCCTGCTGCTCGAAGTCGGCCCGAGCTCTATTGAGGGGTAGAGGACGGCCGCCGACGTAGATTTCGAACTTCGACAACACAAAGTTGCCGTGGTCCGAACGGCCGGGGCCGTTGTCTGCGAACGACGAATCGGGCAGAGCTTCCAACCTCAAACCTGTCCATTGGCCCTTGGGCAGGGTTGCTTTGAATTCGTAAGTCGCGGTAGCCGGGCTTTCACCTTCGATCCGAAAGCTGCCGTCTCGGAGTAAGCCAGTTTTCAACCCGGCCGGAACCTTAAGCTCGCCCTCCAAAGTTGTCGAGGAGACGCCTTGAGCCTCTTTCGTCCAAGCCTCGCGTTCGCTCGCAAGGGACTTCGAGGTCGCGGCCAACCGCGCTTTATTGGCGCTCAGTCGCTTCATAAGAGTTAAGCGAAGTTCGGATTGGGCGGGGGACGGCACTTCTACAAACGGCTCGAACCACTTTTCCTCTCCGACCTCTTTGCGGCCTTGCGGCTCGATCACCGCATTGTCGAAGAAGGCGACCATTCGATAGAAGTCCTTCTGGGAGAACGGGTCGTATTTGTGGTCGTGGCAGCGGGCGCAGCCTAGGGTCGATCCTAGGAACACGGTTGCGGTGGTGGCGACTCGGTCGAGGACGACGTTGAAGTGGGCTTCAGCCTGATCGACGCCTCCTTCGAGATTCATCATCGTGTTGCGGTTGAACCCGGTGGCAACAAGCTGGTCGATAGTCGGATACGGCTCGAGGTCGCCCGCAATCTGGTCCACGACGAACTTATCGTAGGGCTGGTTTCGGTTGAAAGCGTCGATCACCCAGTCCCGATATTTCCATGCCGTACGGTTTAAGTCTTTCTCGTATCCATCGCTATCCGCATAACGGGCAAGGTCCATCCACTTCTCGGCCATGTGCTCGCCGTAGTGAGGCGAAGCGAGAAGACGGTCGATCAACCGCTCGTAGGCGTCAGGGCGTTTGTCGGCCAGGAACGCGTCGATCTCGGTGGGGGACGGAGGGAGACCGGTGATGTCGAGCGATGCTCTTCTTATGAGGGTCTCCCCGGTGGCCTCGGATGACGGCTTCAAGCCCTCCTTTTCGAGCCGTTTGAGGATGAAAGCGTCTATCGGCGTTCTGACGCCTTTTCCGCTTGCCGCCATGGGAATCGGTGGTCGGATTACAGGCTGATAGGCCCAGTGCGTACTGCTGCCGCCGCCTGTCGGCGCGCCCGCGAGGATCCAAGAGCGGACCTTGGCGAGGTCCTTCTCGTCGAACGGGGCGAAGCCCATGGGCATTTGAGGTTTCCCGCCCTTGCCCATCAGTCGATGCATCAGCACCGACTCGTCCGGCTTGCCCGGCGAGATGACCTTGGCGAAGGATTTGGGGTTTCGCAGGTCGAGGCCCGCCGCTGGCTCGTCGCCAGAGTGGCACGAGCATCGCGCCTTCAGCATCGGGGCAATGTCGCGATGGTAATCGGAGGGGGCTGCCTCAGCCGATCTCTCGCCAGGAGCTCCTGTCGACCGTACCCATATAGCTGGGAGCGCCGGTGTCCCGCCGGCAGACCCTGAAGTCGGCACCCAAATCGCAAGAGCGACGGGAAAAACTCCGAACAAGGGCATTGCCCAGCGGTGACGGATAACCACTAGCTCACCCGGCGAAGTAGCGTCACGCGGCCGATCGGTACCCACTCGACAACGAGGATGTCTTTCTTGTTGATCCAAATTGCGGCGTGCGGATGCACGAACTTGCCGGGAATGAACTTGTCGCGAGGTGCGTCGCGAAGGTTCGATGGATCACCGTCTCCCAACTGGGCCACGACCTCGTTGTTCTTGCCGAGGATCGTCACTACGCTGTTCAAGTCAGGCACAAGGACCAAGTCGTGGTTGTAATGGATGTGGCAGGGTCTCCGCATCCCATCCTTCACGAATCCGAGGTGTTTGCCATCGAGCGTGAATTCCTGAAGTCGGTGGTTGGCGCGGTCGGCGATGACCAGCTTCGGATCGTGGCCACGCGTATCGACCCACAGGCCATGTGGCTCGCGAACCTTGCCCGCCTCGCTGCCGGGTCCGATCAGGACGCCTTTGTAGTCGCCGTCCTTGCTGTACCGATGGATGTAGCTGGAGCCATAGCCGTCCCCGACGATGACGTCGCCGTTGGGATCAAAGGCCACGTTGGTCGGCTTCCACTGATCCTCGCTCTTGTAGACACCGGACTCCTGCGGCCAGCCCTTGGACCAGATCACCTTGCCCTTCAGGTCTGTCTTCTCAACGAGACGGCGGTTGGTGTCGCAGTGGTAGAGGAACTCCTCGCTGCCTTCGCGTCGAAGATCGAGGCCGTGCGCGCCACCCCGGAAGTCGGCCCCCCAGGACTCGATGAACTTGCCTTTTTGGTCGTAGACGACGACCGCGTCAGAGCTTACACTGGCTGAATTGACGGTGTGCGCTACATAAATGCGTCCATGGCGATCCAGGGCGAGGCCGTGGGTATCGCCCCACATCAGGTTGGCTGGCGGCGTCAGCCAGTCGTGGTAGACCTCGTAGGTGTGCTCGCCTTTACCGACGATAGGGCGCTTAGCGGGTTCGGTTGCGCGCGCGATTGGTGCGAGGGCTGCAAGCGCGGTGGCTTGGGCCGCGGTGCGAAGCACGGTGCGGCGAGAAATTCCGTCGTTCACGTTGTTAGTTTACGCTGAGCCGGCTTGATTCGGACCGTTCACATCCCGGTTTCACCATGCTCGGTGCCTCTATTCGCGGGTGGCATGGCGCTCCGGCAATGACGCAGCGCGCCGCACCCGAGGCTAGATTTCTCCGCTTCGTTCGTTCCTCACTTCGGTCGAAATGACGTTTCCCCGGCAACTGGGCGTGGCAGAATAGGAGCTTATGTTCGCCACGCTGGGGACGCTTGCCATCCAACCTTACGCGGCCCTTGCCATCGTGCCCCAGCCGGCCTCCGTGGTGGCTAGGCCGGGCAGCTTTCTGCTTAGCCCAAGAACTCACATCGCGGTGGACGACGCCACGCGAGATGTTGGTGAATACCTTCGGAGCAAGTTGCGGCCGGCGACCGCATTTCGACTCGACTTCGTGAAGCGCGGGGGACGCGGCGATATCAAGCTGATTCTGGACCCGCGGATGGCCAAGTTCGGCCCAGAGGGCTACCGTTTGGATGTTCGGGCGGAAGGCGTCGAGGTGCGGGCCTCAAGGCCGGCGGGCCTGTTCTACGGGTGCCAGACGTTTCGCCAGATGCTGCCGCCCGACGTCTTCCGGCGTGCCCAGGTTTTTGGCCTCCGCTGGGCAGCGCCGTGCTCCACGATCGATGACCAGCCTCGGTTCGCTTGGCGGGGAATGCACATGGACGTCGCCCGCCACTTCATGCCCAAGGAATTTGTGATGAAATTCCTCGACCTGATGGCGCTCCATAAATTCAACGTCTTCCACTGGCACCTGACCGACGATACGGGTTGGCGCATCGAGATAAAGCGCTATCCGCGTTTGACAGAGGCCAGCTCCAGCAGCGACTTTTCCGCGATGAATCCGGGCGGAGCGACGCGGTCGATCAACCAGCGGCCGGGCGGGTTTTACACGCAGGACGACATCCGCGAGATAGTCAAGTTCGCGGCGGACCGGTTCATCACGGTCGTGCCTGAGATTGAGTTGCCGGGCCACTCGATGGCGGCGATCACCGCCTATCCCGAGCTTGGAAATCGATTCGAAATCGAGGTTGCGGGCGGCGATGGCGCCTTTCTGAAGAATGAGGACAACGTTTACAACGTGTCGGACGCGACGATCACCTTCCTTAAGGACGTGCTTGCAGAGGTCGTGGGGCTGTTTCCTTCCAGCTTCATCCACATTGGGGGCGACGAGGTCGACAAGATGGCGTGGAAGGGCAACCCTACCGCTCAGAAGCGAAAGCGGGCACTCGGTCTGAAGACCGAACAAGAGCTCCAGAGCTGGTTCACGAAGCAATTCGACACCTTTCTAACCAAAGCGAACCGGCGGCTGATCGGGTGGGACGAGATTGTTGAGGGCGGCCTGGCGCCCGGCGCGGCGGTTATGTCTTGGCGCGGAATCGATGGCGGAATCGCGGCCGCGAAGGCGGGGCATGACGTGGTTATGACGCCTTCCAGCAACACGTACTTCGACTACTATCAGGGACCCGCCGCGAAGGAGCCGAAGGCGATTGGCGGGTTCCTCCCCTTGACTGTTGTCTACAACTACGAGCCGATTCCCGATGCTCTCAACGCCGAGCAGGCGAAGCATGTTCTGGGCGTCCAGGGGCAGCTTTGGTCGGAATTCATTCCGCACCCCAAGCACATGGAGTACATGGCGTTCCCGCGGGAGTGCGCCCTGAGCGAAGTCGCGTGGTCCTCAAAGGACAATCGCAACTACAATGATTTCATCGCCCGCCTTTACATTCACCTTCAGCGTCTGAACGCGCTGGACGTGAACTACCGACCTCTGGACAATACCAACAATGATCCTCGCAACCCTGCTCGCACTCGCCTCGAGAAGCTTCCCGCTACAAACGCTCGATCTGAGAGGCGTCCGGCAAGGCTGGGGTGAGCCTCACGCGGGCAAGTCGGTGGACGGCAATCCGCTGACCGTCGCTGGGCGGTTGTTCGGTTCGGGCATAGGCACGCACGCCCGCAGCGTTTTTGCGATCGACTTGGGCGGACGCGCCGAACGATTTCACTCGATGGTGGGGCTCGATCAGGAATCTGCCAACCACGGGGGGAGTGTGAAGTTCAAGGTTGTTGCGGACGGCCAAACGCTTTGGCAGAGCTCGGTTATGCGCGTTCAGGACCAAGCTATGTCGGTCGACGTCGATCTAACGGGCCGCAAGACTCTGACGCTTATCGTCGAGGACGGCGGCGATGGAATCGATTACGACCACGCGGACTGGGGCGACGCGGTGATCGTTATGGCGTCGGGAGTGCCAATGGCGATCGTGCCGCCGGTAGAGAAACCGTACATCCTGACTCCCAAGGCAGGTCCGATGCCTCGGCTGACGGGGCCGACGATTTTCGGCGCGACGCCGGGGCGCCCATTCCTCTTTACGGTGACTGCGACGGGTGCCCGCCCGATGACCTTCGCGGCGGCGAGCCTGCCGCCGGGTCTCACGCTCGACTCTTCGACCGGGTGCATCACGGGAACTGTGGAAAAGGCGGGCCACTATCTGGCTCAGGTTAGGGCCAAGAATTCGCGGGGGGAGGCGAAGCGATCACTGCGAATCGTGATTGGCGACCAGATCGCGCTGACGCCTCCCATGGGTTGGAACAGTTGGAACTGCTGGGCGGACTCGGTCTCGCAGGAGAAGGTGCTGAAGTCCGCGCGAGCGATGGCGGCGAAGCTGAAAGACCACGGGTGGTCGTACGTGAACATGGACGACGGCTGGCAGGGGGTTCGCGGCGGGGTCTACCAAGGGCTGCTGGCTAACAAGAAGTTCCCAAACATGGCGGAGATGGTCTCCCAGATCCATGCGATGGGGTTGAAAGCGGGGATCTATTCGACACCCTGGGCGCAGAGCTATGCGGGCTATCGCGGCAGCTCGGTCGACAGTCCGACCTTCAACGACTTCGGCGTCGCAGTGAACGAAACCGAGCGGTTTACGGGAAAGACCGATTTTCACCACTTCGGGAAAGTGCCGATGATCGGTCCGGATACGAGGCAGTGGGTCGAGTGGGGAATCGATTATCTGAAGTACGATTGGAACCCGCTCGACGTCGAGCATGTCGCGGCGATGAGCGAGGAGTTGCGGAAGTCGGGCCGGGACATTTTCTACAGCTTGTCGAACAGTGCGGCTTTCAATCTGCGCTCGGACTACGCGCGGCTTTCTAATTCTTGGCGCACGACTGGAGACATCAATGACACCTGGGCGAGCGTACTGGGCATCTGGGAGACCCAGGATCGGTGGCACGATGCGGGCGGGCCAGGGCATTGGAACGACCCGGACATGCTGGTGGTTGGCAAGCTGGGCTGGGGTCCGGCGATTCGTCCGACAAAGCTGAGTCCGAGCGAACAATACACGCATATTTCGCTGTGGTGTTTGCTTTCCGCTCCCCTCCTCTTGGGCTGCGATCTCGACCAGCTAGACGACTTCACGCTTAACCTGCTGACCAACGACGACGTACTCGATGTCGATCAAGACGCCCTGGGCCGCGACGCACGCAAGATCACAACGCTCGGCGAGACTGAGGTCTGGTGCAAGGAGATGGAGGACGGATCGCGCGCGATCGGGCTCTTCAACAAAGGCGACGCGCCGGGCGAGGTGCGAGTGAACCTCCCCGATGCGGGATTGGAGGGCAGTTGCCGCGTTCGCGATCTGTGGCGACAGAAGGAACTCGGGACGAAGAGCGGAGTCTTCTCGGCTTCCGTGCCCACCCATGGCGTCGTCCTTATCCGCGCCTGGTCACGTTCGCGGCGCTAGAGCGAGTCATCCTCAGAAAAGAAGGATCTTCAGCCCCAAGGGCGCACCTTTCAAAGACAAATCAAGAAGGGGTCAGGACTCTCGTGGGCTCGGACTAGAGCCACTGTTCGGGACGGGACCCGTTCGGCTCGACCGCGCTAGCAGTCTTGCTGGCATCAGCTCAATGCAATATTTGGATTATTGCGGAAATTTACGCAAGAGTTTCATGTAGTAGCTTTTGGGCGATTTAGGTTCAAATTAAAAAATTGTCAGACTTTTTTCCAAAAAAGGTTGGCATTCTTGCGCAGGATCGCGCAATATATGACATATCGCTTACGAAGAGATAAGTCCAGAGGGCGACGCTCATCATAAGCGAATCGAGAGGGCTGCACATGGGAGAGCGTGCAGCCCCCCTCGAAAGACCGGGAAGGTTGGGAGACCCCGGAACGGGAAACGGAAAAGCTCCCGAAAGATCGAAAGTTTGCAACTGAGGAGAAAGAAAATGCAAAAGGTAAATCTAGAGGATTCGATTCTTATCGAGCGCGCCCAGAGAGGAGATCGGAGTGCATTCGACCAACTTCTGACCAAGCATAGTGAGCGGGCCTACCAATACGCCTACCGCCTGACTCGCATCCCCGAAGAAGCGAGCGACGTGGTCGCCGAAGCGTTCGTGCGGATTTTCAAGGCCTTGCCGAATTTCAAGGGAGAGAGCGCCTTCACAACGTGGCTTTATCGCATCGAGACAAATTGCTTCCTCGATATGCGCAAGAAGCAGCGATCGCGCCCTTCCACGAGCCTCGACGCGGTCCTCACAACCGCCGACGGCGAGCTTGCCCTGCAGATCGAAGACGATTCCCCCTCGCCCTACGAGCAGACCGAAGGTCGAGAGCGGATGTCCGCGATCGAGCGTGCGGTCGATGGCCTTCCGGAATACCAGAAGGCGATGATCATGATGTACCACGGCGAGATGCTTTCTTACGAGGACATCGCTCAGTCGCTCGCCCTGCCCATCGGCACGGTCAAGAGCCGCCTGAACCGAGCCCGCGTTTCGCTCCGCGAGCGCCTCACCCCGAACGATATGTTCTCCGGCGCGCTCCGCACCGCCTAAAATTTCTTGAGAGGAGAGAAGCTCCGATGCGAAAGCGTCGGGGCTTTTGCTTGTCTACACTAAGTCATGCCCAAGGGATCATGGCCGTTCTTTGCGACCGCCGTAGTTCTCGCCATTCTCGGGGGCTCGATCGGCAGTGCGGCCCTCACGGCGGCCGAGATTCTGTTCTGCACGGCGGGCTTGCTCGCGTGTGTAGGTCTCTGGATTCTCGTCTCCGATCATCGTCGCCGCTCGGATCCCTATAGTCTGTCCAAGCTTCGAGAACTCCACGAGGAAGGGGAAACGCCGAAATTCGAGAACGATCTCGCGGACGGCGACAGTATCTATTGCACGAATTGCGAAACCGTATATTCGAATAACCTGCCGGTGTGTCCGCGTTGCCGCAAGGCTCCGACCCAGCATTGCTAGGTTCAACGGGAACCTCTCGGACTCTAAAAAGGCTAAACTAGGTTAATGCTGGCTTATCTTCCGGCGTTGGCCGCTCTCGCGGTCGGCCAGACTTCCCCTGAGTTTTCCCAAGTCAATCGCTTCGGCGCGGTGCGCCTGGAACTCCCACTCACCGCTGGTGCCAATGCCTCCGATGGCAGCTATGTGGGCAGCCGCGGAGGCGTCGATTTCAAGCTGACGATCAGCCGAGCCGCGGGGGCCGGCGCCCCTACGACAAAAAACCCCCAAGAAGCGAGCGCGAAGCTCAAGGCGGCTCCCGGCATGAAATCCTATCGGGGCGGCAGTGTGCTGCCGGCGAAGCTGGGATCAGCAAGCGGGTGGCTGCTGCGATTCAATTTTCTGACCCAGGACGGCCAGGAACGCCTGATCGACGAGTTGATCGTGCCCGTGAACGGGCAGATTTACGATTTCGAGCTTCAGGCAGACCGGCACGATGCAAAGGCCGTGGCCTGGTTGAGCCGGTCGTACGCTTCTCTTCGGGCCGATCTGAAGAACCAGAAGGATGCCAAGATCGCGTCCTTCACGTCCGACGGTTTGGCCTGGCAGAACTGGCGCAGCACGGCGATTCGCCTCGCGATGCTCGTGCCGCATACGCCCTACGTCGCCCCTGGCGCCGCGACGAGCGACGAGTCGTCTGTCCGCGAGGGGAACTATGCGGACAACCGTTACGGAATCCACTTTACGGTCATCGAACTCAAGGCGGATGCGGGACAAAGCGTGGCCGACCTCCTTCAAAAGGATCTCGCTCTCTACGCCGTGCCGGACGGGAAATTGGCCAAGCCGGCGGCCGGCAAGTGGCGAACGGTCGACGGAGCGCCAGCATCACTCGCCGAGTGCTCGGTGGAAACCCCGCAAGGCACAACGCGCCTGGTTTTGCTCGACATCCTGAAGGATCGGATGCTCTACAAGTTCGCTCTCTCCGCACCGGCCGCCGACGCGGAGGCCTCGCGCAATGTCGACAGAATAATCGAGTCGATCAAGTTGCTTCCGCCCCCCGCCGGCGGACGCAACAAGTAAACATCGGGCATCGTCCTACAGCCAGCGCTTTGGCGCGAATTGATCCCGAAGGTCAATCAAAGGAGGCAACGATGCATAACCCTGGATACGATCCCGATCGCAATATCGAAACGAACGTGCAGTCCGACGATTCCCAGCAGGAAGCCGTTGACTTTGTCGACCCGTGCCCGCTCGAAGAGCGCATTGAGCCACGGGACTAAGCAAGCGCCGTTTACCGGGTGAAGACGATAGAGATCTTTACGGGGCCGCCATTTGGAACCATCAACGTGAGCGTGCGTCCCCGAGCGCCGATTGCGACCCTTTGCGGCCGTGCACTCATACCCGTAGGCGGCTTGCCGTTTTCCTTTTTCGACGTAAGAATCAGACTATTGCCCGCCAGCGAGTACACGCCCTCACTCGTCTGAATACCCTTTGTCGTCGGCAGTCCTTCCCCCGTAAACACGTACGTCTTAGCGGACGTAAGGTTAAGGTTTAACTTGGCGCGCTGCAGCATGCCGTCCATCATCTTGAGTCGCTGCTGCATTTGTTGCTGCTGCTGAGGAGTTTGCGCCTTGGGCAAAGTGGTGCGGTCGATCACGAAATGGCCATGCCAGGCGCCGACGACGGACTGGGCAAAGACGCCGCAAACGCAGGCGAAAGCGGAGGCGATGGAAAGGAATCGGAGACCTGATTTCATGCTCCAATTATGAAAGATCGGTGAACTGAAATGCCCGCAGGCATGAATTTCAGAGGCCTTGCAGATCGGAGAAGAGTGCCTTATAATGCCTAGAACCGCGTCGAGGTTTGCGGCAAGATATGGCGGATGTCTCCCGAATCGAATTCCCGATCGTGCATCTTCAGCAACTCGATTTTCTGCTGGGCGATGGCGCGGGAGTCGTATCGCGGTACGAGGCGGGCGAGGCGTCGGCGCATTTTAAGGGTTTCGTTTCGGGATCACGAGAATCGTGCGATCGCTACGTTCGGGTCGACTACTTCGCCGACGTTCCTACCTGGGGAGTTGACACCCATCGATCGCTTTTCACCTACAGCCCCGGCTCGGGATGCTACAAGTGTTGGTCCTTCTCCACCGAATCGGCGGAGCCCGCCATCTTCACGGGTCAGTTCGATCAAGGCTCGCTCATCATGATCAGCGAACCATACGAAACGCCGCAGGGACTGCAGCGCCTGCGGCAAAGCTTTACGCCGCTGGCTTCAGGCGGTTATTTTTATCTCCGCGAGCGGTGGAATTTGGAAGGCTGGACCAAGCATTGCTCGGTCACGTTCCTCCCTCCGGCATAAGCCTCATTCCGTCCATTTCTGCGGAACTACTCGGTCGTCTCGCCCTGTCTCACCATATGAGAGGCGCGATGAGACCGATTGAAGAGAAGGCGGATGTCACAACGATGCAGGCTCTTCGTTGCGTGGAGTTCCGTGTCCCCGCTCCGCTCTGTCTGGAGCGCTCGGGCCATATGCTCGCCCTATCCCTGCGCTACGGCCTCGTTGGAGTTGCCGCTTTTCACCACCTGCTGATTCACTCCTTCGACGACGAGGAAGAGCTGGAGGCGATGACCGCGATGGAAGCCTGGGGCGATGTGGTCGAGGACCACGTTCGCTGGGAAGTCCGTCCGCGTTTGGCGATACACGTGTCCGACGATCTTCCAGAGATGGTCGGTCGCTTCGCTCAGGAATCGCTGGGCGCCCTCGTACCGCTCTATCGCCGGCTTTACCCCTTGGAACGGTCGCTGGAACTCTTGGCGGCAAAGTTCATCACCGACCATCGGCCCTCCATAGAGCGCTCCTGGAATCCCCTTGTTCGCCGCCGCCGCGCCGCCGCTTTCCGACACTTGGCCGCCGATTCCGTATACTTCGCATGCGGTTTCTTCGATCGCCGTCAGGACGACCTTCAAGAGGTTCCCGAAATTGCGTTAATTGGAGAATAAAACCAGGTAGGGATGCGAGTGCACCCCCTAGTTCCGTCAAGATAGATAGGAATCGGGGGTCTTGTGCATGATTCGAATCGTTGCCGTCCAAAAAAGCGATCGACCTAGCGAAGAATTCGTCCTTCTGCAGAACCAAGGCTCTCTGCGCACGGTTTTGCGCGGTCACGTCGTGATGAGCGAATCGGCGATCACCAGCGTCGACATGTCGCAAGCGGCCCACGTTTTCAGCGAGGACGAGAAAATTCCCGCCGGCATGTACATCCTGCTCCGCACCGGAACAGGCATCTCGCGCTGGACGAAGACGAAGGACGGAGCGCTGGTTTACTACGCCTTCATGGGCCGCGACCAAGCGATCTGGTCCGCCTGCATCGGCCCGCTCCACCTCCTGGCGCCCCAGCACACTTTCTCCGAGCGTCGCGAGACCGTCGCGGCTCGCTAGTTTTTCCGCGATACTGTCGCTATGTGGCAGCGGTTCACCGAGCGGGCGCGGAGGGTCGTGTTTTACGCTCAGGGGAGGCTCAGAGGTTTGGCGCGGGCTACGTCTCGACTGAGCACCTTCTTCTAGGGGTTTGCCGGGAGCCCGACACCACGGCTGCGAAGGCTCTTGCAAGGGTTGGTGTTAGCCTCGCGCGGATTCGGGCAGATGTCGAAAAGCAGCTTCCCAGAGGAGACAATCGACCGTCCGAGAGTATGACTCTCACACCGCGGGCAAAGCGGGTCATCGACCTCGCTTATGATGAGGCTCGGGATCTGAATAATAGATTCATTGGCACCGAGCACCTGCTGCTCGGACTCGCTCGAGAAGCGGACGGCCTCGCTGGGAAGGTGCTGCAGAAAGTCGGTGCCGGTTTGGAGCCGTTGCGTAGGGCGGTGCGGGATCTGCAAGACGGAGGGACAGCTTCAGCGCTGAGCGCTCCGCAAAAGCGCGTTCAGCTGTTTCAGGAACCCTACCTCCTCGGTGCGAGGATTTGCGAACACATTGTGCTTTCCGTGATTGCGGCGGAAGAGACGGTATCCGGACGAGCCGTGCGGTCGATCGTCGAAGACGTCTCGCTGCTTCAAGGGCAGATATGGGACCTCATTCGCAATCTGAATAAGCGCGGGATCGGGCCGATCGATCCGGCTGAACTTGCAGACTTGCTCAGGGAAGCCCACGATGAGGCTAAAGCCATGGAATCGGAGGGGGTTGAAGGGCACCACCTACTGCTGGCCGCATGCAGGCTGCAGGACAGGCCCCTTGCGCATGTGCTCGGCGCGAACGGATTGGAATACGAGAAATTGCGAGACGAGATCGAAAAGTTGCTTGCGGGCGAGCCTTCCGAGGGCCCTGATCCGTCTCCATAAACAGTAGAAAGAGTTATACTATTTCTCCCGTTGCCATGACCTTCGCCCACTTCAGTGACACGCATCTTGGATACCGCGCCTATGGCCGGACGACTGCGCAGGGATATGACCAGCGCGAGGCGGATGTGATGATCACCTTCCGCAAGTGCCTAGCGGCGATGCTCGAGCGCGACCCCGACGTGGTCGTGCATGCGGGCGACTTGTTCCACGTCGTGCGGCCAAGCAATCACACGATCGTCCATGCGTTCCGGGCGCTGAGCGAATTTCAGGAAAAGCGGGGCGGGCGGCCATTTGTGTTGATCGGCGGTAACCATGATTCGCCGCGGACCTCGGACAGCGGCAACATCCTGCAGCTTTTCCAGACGATCCCCGGCCTCTCTGTCGCGACCGGCATGGCGGAAAGGTTCGAGTTTGACGAGCTGAACTTGGACGTTTTGTGCGTGCCAAGCAACTCCTTGGTCCACGGGCAGAACGCCGAATATCTGCCGTCGGGCAAGCATCGCAACTCGCTACTCGTACTCCACGGGCTCGCTCGCCAGGCAATGCCAGAGGGTGAGTTCGACATCGAGGAGACTCACTCCGAGCGTTGGACCTACGTCGCGCTGGGGGACTACCACGTCAATGCAAGCTACGCTCGCAACTGCTGTTACGCAGGTTCGACCGACTTCACGTCCACGAACATCTGGGAGGAACTGGTCAAGCCGAAGGGTTGGGTTTGGTACGACACGGAGATCGCCCACCCTGAGTTCGTGACCGTCGAGACCCGGCGAGTCATCGATCTTGATAAGATTGATGCGCGGAACTTGGACGGGGAAGGCATCGGCGAGGCCCTGTTGGAAAACGGAAAATGGAACGAGACCGAGCAGCCGATCGTGCGCCAACAAGTTCTGAACGTCCATCCCGAAACGCGCACCCGCATCCCGCAGCCGATCGTCCGCGAGCTCGGGCAACGTGCATTATCTTATCGGCTGGATGTGCGGCTTCTCTCGTCGATGCCGGCGAGCCTTTCTGAACGCACGCCGGGCGAATCCTTGGAAGCGAGCTGGACTGCTCACTCGGCGGAGGCGGTCATTCCTTTCGGCATGGATCGGGAGAGAATCACGGACCTCGGGCGGAGTCTGATGCGGGAGGTGATCGAGCGTGAAACTGCTCCGGCTGAAGCTTGAGAATTTCCGCCAGCACGGCAGCTCGACGGTCGAATTTCGCGGCGGGATGACCGCGATCGTCGGACCGAACGGCAGCGGCAAAACGACCATTCTCGAGGCGATCACCTTTGCGCTGTACGGCGAGAAGCGGGGCGACAAGAACACGATCCGCTTCTATTGGGCGCCCCCGCGCAAACCGTTCCGGGTCGAGCTGTCTTTCGAGTTCGACGGCCGGCAATTCGTAGTCGAACGCGGCGAAACGGAGGCTGCATTAAAGCATATCGACGGACTGAAGGAGCACGTTCTCGCCCAGGGGCTGAAGTCGGTGACAGGAGCATGCGAGCGTCTCACCGCCTTGAGCTATGAGCAGTTCACGAATTCGTTCTGCGCCGAACAGAAGGGGCTGGCGTTTCTCGATTTCAAGTCGGCGGGTGCGCGGCAGGATGAGATCGCGCGGATGCTGGGCTACGACCGACTGAAGCTTGCGGCGGGAATCGGAAAGGATCGGGTGCGCGATCTGAGAAACCGAATCAACGGCTTGCGCGAGAATTTGGGGAATGAAACGGAGCTGAAAGCGCAGATCGCCACCGCGACCGCCAGCCTCAAATCAGCGGCGGAGGCGGTCAAGTCGGCGGAGACCCGGTTGGCGTCTCTAGACAAGGAACTACCCACGGCCCAAAAAGCTCGCGAGACCGCCGAGCGGTTTCTCGAGCTCACCCAGAAGGCTCAAGCCATCGCGGCAACGGCGGAGGGTCTCAAGACAACCGCCAAGGTCACCGAAGAAGCCCTCGAATCAGCCCGACTGGATGCGAAGGCGTTGTCGCGCCTGCGGCCAATCGAGAAGGAATTTCAAGAGACCGAGGCTTTGGCCAAGACGTTTGAGACGCAGCGAGAGGTCCACCTCGCACGCGAGGCGAAGTTCAAACGGCTGGAGGAGGTGAAGCTCGAGCAAAAGGCCGCTGCAGGTCGCGTGAAGGCCCTGGGTTCTGGAGTCTGTTCGGACTTGGAAGGGAAGTTGGTATCCGCCAACGCGGCCCTGGGCGCAAGCCAGAAGACTCTGACGACCGCGACCGAGTCTTGGCGCGAGGATCAAGCCAACGCAAAGGCGGAGCTTGCGCGAGTCGAAGAGCGGCTGAAAGAGGCCGAGGCCCAGGTCAAGCGGGCGGAGGATCTTATCGCGCGAGGCATCTGCCCGGAGTGCGGGCAGAGCACACAGCAGTCCGGGGCGGAGGCGCTAGCCTCCCGGAGAAGCGAATTGGAAGCCCGAGGGATCGACCACGGGAAGCTTGGAACTAAACTCCAGCTAGCGGCCACGAAGCCGAAAGCCGTGGTCGATGCCGAAGCCGCAGTGACGGAGCACCAGGCGTCTGTAGACAGCGCGCGCAGACTTCTCACGGAAGGGCAAGCGTTGGCCGCCAAGATCGCGGCGGAAACGGAAACGATCAAGCGGCTGGAGTACTCCTCCGCGATCTTGGAAAAGGAGATCGCGGCGACCGTCTCGACCTACGACGTCCGCGCTCACCAAGCCGCGAAGGCAAAGTGCGAAGCCCTCAAATCGGAGCACGCGGCGTACCTCCGCGTCGAGCAGGCGGACGTGCGAGTCGAACAATGCCTCAAGAAGCACGAGGCCTCGCGGACGGAGCTCGAAACGGCCAAAGCGACCTACCGAAAGCTCGACGAAGAGCGCAAACGTCTGGGACTGCCGGATGCCGAAGCGGCAAGGAAGGCGGTGCAAGCACATTCGGACCTGGCAAGCGAGCGGCGAGTCGTCGAGAAGGAACTTACCAACGCGGTCGAGCGGCAACAAGACTTCACTACTCGGCTCACCGACGCCGATCTGCGACTTGCCGAGCTTCGCAAGCGCGAAGAAGCCATTCGAACCGCAGGCGACGAACTCGCCCTGGTGGACTTCACGGCGAAGGAGCTGCTCAACCTCCGCGAGCGCCTCAATGAAACCATACGACCGGACATCGAAGCCCGAGCATCCGACAATCTCGCGTTGCTCACCCACGATCGATATTCGGTGCTGAAGCTGGACGAAGACTTCCAAGCCACCCTCGTCGAGGACGACATCGAGAAACCGGTCATCTCAGGTGGCGAGGAGGACGTCGTCGCCCTTGCGCTTCGGCTCGCCCTCAGCGAGCTGATCCAAGAGCGGCAGGGCCGTCCGATGTCTCTTCTGATCCTGGACGAGGTCTTCGGCTCCCTCGATTCGGTGCGTCGCCAATCCGTCCTAGACCGCCTCGCCTCGATCAAAGGCCGCTTCGCCCAAATCCTTGTGATCTCCCACATCGAAGAGATCAATCAGGTGGCTGACCAGTGCCTCTATGTCAGCCGGGATTCTGACTCCCGCTCAGCAAGGGTAACGGACGCGCCGCCGGAATTCGAACTCATGGCCGTTTGAGACAGGAGGAATCTAGTGGGGCATATCTCCACTGGTGCCGCCTAACCAGGCCTCTCTCGCCTCTCTTGCGAGCAACGGAGCCAGGAGATACGCGCCCGCCGCGTCCAGCCACCAGATGTGAAAAGCGGCATTGGCAATGAGGCCCAATAGAAGTACGAGCGACATTAGCCCGCAGATTACGGTGCCGGCCCCATCCCCGCGCAAAGCAGGACTCTCAAGTCGAACCGCGAGCCGCATCTTGGCCGCGCCAAGGAAGGGCATCCATAGAGACGCAACTGCCGCCACCGCGATGCCAGGATAGGAGTCACCCGTTTCGGCGCGGCTCCAGAGTTTGTAGGAGGCGATTCCAACCGCGTACATGGCAGTGACCGCGAGGAGGATGCCGACGAGCCGCTCTATCTTGCGGGTCATCGCTTCGATTCGAGAATCCTCCGGATGCGCGATCTCCAAGCGAAATAGGTAGGTAAGGGCGCAAGCGGAAAACATGTCGATCGCGCTTCCCGCGCCAACAGCGAGCAGAAGAGCGCTGTTCGCGATAAAGCCGGAGACAATGCCGACAGAGCCTTCGATAAACATCCACAGAATCGTGAATGCCTCCAGACGCAATGCGAGACGTAGTAGCCCTGCGCGCTCTCCCATCGCCGACATAGCCACAGCTTATTCGACTGCGCGGAGTTCTGGCACCGCCTAAATGGTCTAATAGGACATGGAAGGCGCGGAGCAGGTTATCGTTCTCGATCCTGAGCGCCAGGGGCACCTCGACGCCTTTAAAGATAGATGGCTTGCCGGCGAACTCGCCCTTGAGGAGAACCGGTGCGGCTGCGCCGATCCCGATCCGACCCAGCTGGCCCCTTTCGATCGGTACGGACTCCCAATCGAGACCTATCTGTGCCAATCTTGCGGCTTGGTCTACTCGACGCCTCGCATGACCGACGATGAGCTTTCCCAGTTCTACAAGATCACCTATCGGCCCCTCTATTCAGGCCAGGAGCGGGCCCCAGACAAGCTATTCGACCGTCAGGCGAAAACGGGCAGGGAAGTCCTCCAACGCATCCGCTCCCTCCTCCCCAGTGGGTCCTTCCGGGGCGTCGTCGTCGATATCGGATGCGGCGCGGGGGGCGCGCTCTGGCCCTTCGAAGAGGAGGGCTGGCAAACCATCGGTTATGACTTCGACCTCGATTACCTCGATTACGGACGGGGCCGAGGCCTGGACCTAAGGGAAGGCACCGACGAGATCGAACGGTGCCACGTCCTTATGGCTCTTCACGTGCTCGAGCATGTGGCCACACCGGGAGCAATGCTCGCGAGATGGACCTCGGCTTTAGAGCCAGGGGGCCTATTGGTCATAAGCGTTCCGGGCTTGCTGAGGGCGTTTGCCGAGTATGCCGGCCTTCAGCCCTATCTCCACGTCGCCCACCTATTCCACTACACCCTCGATTCTCTCGCCGATCTGGTCGAGCGAAGTACGGGCCTGCACCTGCTCTCCGGGGACGAATCCGTGTTCGCCGTATTCGGAAAGGGCCAAGCTTCGGCACGAATTCCCACCGACGTCTCCGGGCGCATTCTCGGCTATCTCAAGTTTCGGGAGTCGGGCATGGGCAAGGTCCTCACCTACGCGGAGCGGAAAGCCCTCAAGCTCCAGCGCAGACTTGGCATCCGGCTAGATACGTAGGCCACCCGGTATCCTTACGGTTGCCCATGCCAACGATCATCGATATCAGCGCGCGCGAAATTCTAGACAGCCGGGGAAATCCCACCATCGAAGTGGACGTCGTTCTGGAGAGCGGCGCATTCGGTCGCGCCGCCGTCCCGAGCGGAGCGAGCACCGGCGCCTTCGAGGCCGTAGAGCTGCGCGACGGAGACAAGGCGCGCTATGGCGGCAACGGAGTATTACAGGCGGTCGAGAACGTAAACGAGGTGATCGCTCCCCACCTGCTGGACATGGACGGCACCGACCAAGCCGCCATCGATGCCGAAATGCTCGAGCTCGACGGCACCCCTAACAAGAGCAAACTCGGCGCGAACGCGATTCTTGGCGTCTCGATGGCCACCGCCAAAGCCGCCGCTCAATACGCACGCCTCCCGCTCTACCGGTACGTCGGCGGAGTCACCGCATGCACCCTCCCGGTGCCGATGATGAACATCTTGAACGGCGGAAAGCACGCCGACTCCAACGTCGATTTCCAAGAATTCATGGTATTGCCCGTCGGCGCTCCGACTTTTAGCGAGGCCCTCCGTTGGGGCGCCGAGGTCTTCCACACGCTAAAGAAGGTTTTGAAAGGTAAGGGGCTGAATACTGGTGTTGGCGACGAAGGCGGTTTCGCGCCGGACTTGGAAAGCCAAGAGCTAGCCTTCGACTACATCTTAGAGGCCATCCAGAAGGCGGGCTACGAGCCGGGCAAAGACATGTGGCTCGGAATAGACGCCGCCGCGAGCGAGTTTTGCGAGAACGGTAAGTATCTCTATAAGGCGGGTGCCGTGCGCGAACGCTCCGGTCCACAGCAAGCCGAATACCTCGCCGGTCTCGCGGAGAAGTATCCAATCCTTAGCATGGAGGATGGTTGCGCCGAGGACGACTGGGATACCTGGAAGGCCATCACCGACGCCGTCGGCGACCGAGTCCAGCTTGTGGGCGACGATCTGTTCGTCACCAATGTCGAGCGTCTGAAGCGGGGCATCGACACCGGAACGGCGAACTCGATCCTAATCAAGGTCAACCAAATTGGAACTCTGACGGAAACCCTAGCCGCTGTCGAAATGGCTAAGCGGGCCGGATACACCAGCGTGATGAGCCACCGCTCGGGCGAAACGGAGGACACGACGATTGCCGACCTCGCGGTCGCCACGAATTGCGGCCAAATCAAGACCGGCGCTCCCAGCCGCACGGACCGCGTCGCCAAATACAACCAGCTTCTCCGCATCGAAGAGCAACTTGGCGACCGAGCGGTTTATGCTGGAGCCAGCGCGTTCGGCAAGCTCGCTGCCCGGCTCGCCTAATCGCACGTATAAATCAGATAGGTCTTTA
>JBBSFL010000009.1:0-24411 GCA_038238735.1 Fimbriimonadales bacterium
AGGATTTCTTAGTTTATCGTCTGGCTCAAGTCTCGGTTTGCGGGCTGAGCCCGGCTTGTGGAAGAGCATGACCGCGCGTAATCGCAAGAAGCTTCCACCACAAATTAACCCACAACTCAGAGATTCAGTATTGAGCTATCCCGCCCCCTGAGACTTCGAATCAGTAGCACCCTCTCAAATCTCCAATAAATCTTGATTTCCTCTACACCTGTGTGCGACCTGTGTGCCTGTTTCCGGGCAGGAGGTGTTTTTATGGTCCGGAAGCAGGGCAACTCATTTCACGCGGACCACGCACATGGCTCGTTCGGGTTTCTCTTGGCCGCGATCCTGAAACGGGGATCCTCCCGAGAATGCGGCGTTTCTGTTTTTCCCGTTGCTCCTTGCGCCCGACGACCCATCCCACGTTCTCAGATGTAGTACATGAAGGGCAATGGAGCGCCACCAGAAGGGATCGGACCAGCAGTCAGCACCTCGCCGACTGCATTCGCGAACTTGAGCGTAATTGGCGAACCATCCGCAAAAAGGCACGCGTTGTAGTTCAGCTTCGTGAGAGCGATGATATCGTTCAGAACGGTTTCGATTGACGACTGCCCACGACAGATTTCAACCGAGAGCGGGTTTGGCACTTCGAGGCCTGGGTACGTCCCGAGCCTTGGCGTCCAGCCTCGCGTCCACAGCGTCGCGTTGCGAGGATTTCGGACGAAGGCAGTTCCCCGAAGGACTGGTGTGTCACCGATCCGGAAGAGTTTCAAACTGGAATCGTCGCGAATCTTGACTCCGACGATGCTGGTTTCCGAAGGGGCAGCTTCCCGGAAGCCAGCCCACTCATCGTCGTTAAAGCTTGTTTTCCCATGAATGAATAATTCATCGGGCGGTCTCTTATCGGGCCTTCTCTCCCTGTAGGATTTTATCGCCATCTCGATCAAGTCGTGCGCAGCTCGTCGGTTCAAGTGGAAATCGCGTGTCGTCGTATCGTGCCAAGGTCCAACAGCGCCTTTGAACACGACGCCATCACCCGAATCGAGGAACATCTGCGCACCACAGCAGGCCATCCTGTTGTCAATTGATCGCTGATCCTTCTTGTAGACCAACCCGATATAGCAGACTCCCTTTCTGATGCCATTCACTTTCCATGGCCTGCCGCCCGTCTTGTAGAAGGCCGTCGTGGCGACGTTCCACGCGATTTGGGATTGCATCTTCATTAGGCCAGCCTCACGAGCATTCTGTGGGTGAAGATGATATTCTCCAGCGTTCCCTCGCGCAGAATCTGCGTGGACACTCGGTGTTCCAGCAGCCGAGCCTTAAGCTGATTCCTGAAGTGTTCTTTGAAGAAGTATGGTTCGGCCGCGTCGTTTGCGTCTGAAAATAGCGATGGCGATTGATAGAGCGCCTTCGCCTGCTTGGCGGACTTGAAGAAGCGCTGCGACTCGTGGCGGTCTTCCGGGGCGACGATTCCTTCTGGACGGCAGTACCGCCGCACATAATCTGGAATGACGACGAACCAGACGTCCGGCTTTGATTCCTCGTCACGGATTGCATCAATGATGACCTTCGAGAAAAGCTCGACGGTCTGGAATACTCGTTGGTGCCTATCGTCTAAGCCCGTCTTTGCCTTCAGTTCGTCCTCGTCAACCTCAATGGTCAGAATAGGTGCGGAATGCCACGGGACGCGAAACGCCGCTTCAAAGCCTGGAAATGGCGGCCGCGCCAATGCGGGATTCTGCAAACGAACCGGACGCTGCAACCATTCGACCCAGGCCTTAAACTTGGGTATGCCAGATCTCGTACCCACGACACCAGCCCGAATGCCGTAAGGCTTCCCCTCATCGAGAGGACCGAATAGGGTGAGGCCATCGCGGGGATCTTCCATCGCTTGATCGTGCTGGAATAGGAGACAAGGTTCGTCAAGCTTAAGGAGTTTGCGCATCACTCTGATTCATTCTCCCCGGTTATGCCCTCGTCGTCGGCATCTTCGTCCTCAAAATCGTAGTCTCCCAGATCTTCGTCCTTGACCACCTCGCCTGGCTCAAGATAGGAAACGGGGCTCTCGAACTGTAACGGCTGCTTGGAAATTGAGAAGCTCGCCGCAGCACCCAACGGAAATACCACCGTCTCGTCCGAGTTGGCGAGATGAGCGATTGCCGCGTACATTCGATCGCGCCACTCGTCATTCCACCAGTTCTTGCACTGATTCCTCCTCGCCTTCGCCATCTGATCCTTATTGGTCCAAACGTTGACGCCATCATCGGAGAAGAGAACATGACCCTTGACAAGGAACAGGGTCTCTGGCCGAATGACCGGCTTCGCACTAAGGCCGTAATGCCAGTAGCGAAGTTTACCGCCCATCAGGGTCTTGTAGCCTACTACACCGCGATGGCCCTTCTTTCCGTTCGCGCCGATGAAGGAGACGGTGTCGTCGGCAACAGTTCCTTTTTTGAAGTAGTAGCAGACCCGTGCATCGGCGCTTTCGTAGGCTGAAAGTTTGGTTCGGACGGTTCGATCCCACGCGAGCCTTAGAAGCTGGGCCAAATACTTCGGCCCGTCGGTCAGTGTGTCCCGGCCGGCGAGAAAGTCCTCAAGCAGGATCGGGCGGCTCTGCTCAACGAAGAAGCTCGGTGAAAGGTAGTCTTTGAAGTCGCTCCCTGCTGCGAACGTCAGGATTGAGAGAGGGTCAAGCCAGACTCCTGGATAAGGCAGAGGTTGGGAATCGAAGTCAACCAGCCCAGGCTGGTGACGGCTGATCCTGTGCTCAAAAAGTGTAGCCGGAAGATCTTCGACCTTAAACCAGTTTGAAAGGACGATCTCAGGTTCGTTTCGGATACCCTGCGTTCCGCTAAATTGGGACCGCCACCAACCGTTCACGGCCGTGCGGTTGAAAGTGGGGTCCTTCGGAACCGCATCCTCCTCCAGTTTTTTTAAGAGCGTCGCTAGACCTTCAGCCCACGAGTTCTCAAACGGTGTGGCGTTCACCCGCGTCAACTCGATGGTCACTTCGCCGTATGGCAGATCGTCAATGTGCAGCGGGATAACGAAGTCTTGGATGCCTTCCTTGCGCGCCAGCGACTGTGCAAGCTGAAGCTCTCGGAGGGGGCCATCCTTCCCGTTGGAAGGCCTCGATAGTACATAGAGAACCTTCGCGGTCCGCGTCCGAATGACTGCTTCGATGTCATCCCAGAATACTTCGCCGCCCAACAGTTTCGTCAGGTCGCACCATACGCGATACCCCTCGTTTGCGAGCTGCAGAGCGAGCCACAGAGTGAATTCGTTGTCCTCGGGATTCGCGTGGCTTAGCAGTAGGGTATCGCGCACTCATTCTCCAATTTCTCTCTAGTCCACCGTGTATACCTTTAGAACTTCGTCCCCGTAGTGGTTGATCACCTTGATCGCGATCTTCCCGGAGGCCTTGCCTTTGCCCTTCGGCTTCGGGAAGTGGCGGCTTACAGTCGAGTACAAGGCGGACCAAGCTGATTCGTCGATATCGGCTCGTAGGGCGCGCTTGAGTTTTTCGTAGGGTTCGTCGGCCCCGGTGAAGTAGGCGTGGCGGACGAAGAAGCTCTCGCCGTTGTAATCCGTATCGATGAACCAGCAGGCGATGTCGTCTGTGGTGCGACTACGGATTTCCTGGGTCGTCGGGTCGTAAACATCCAGGCCACGGATCTCGACTTCGATTTGATCGGCGCCCACGGGGCGGATATCCACGTCCGGTTCGCCGAAAACCATGAAGAGGTTGCCCGCGCCTGTCTTCTTGAGAAGTTCCTCACCCATCAGCAGATCGGGATTCATCTTGGCCACGAGAACTTGAAGACGGCCGTAGCGCTTTTGTTCCTCCGAGGTGTGTGGGTCGAAGGCAAATCCGAGAACGATGAGCAGGTTGAAGCCAAGGCCTTGGACGGCCTCCTTGGCGGCCTCATTCACAAGGTCCGGCCCGACCGTGCCGTACTGGGGGCCAATGCAGATGGCGACTCGCTGGGATTTACCGCCTTCAGGAGTGTATTCGCCCGAGGCTTGCAAATAGAGGCCGCTATACGGCTCCAGACGGTCGAAAACCAAGCGTTCTTGTTTTACCGTGTTCTGCACGCCCGCCTTGCGCAGGTTGTCGAGGACAATATTGACAAACGAGCCGCCCGCATCATCCCGCTCCCCTGCGGCCTCGGTGGCCGGGCGCTCCGTGTCAGGTGCCAGCACGCGATGAGGAGACAGGCTCTCCACGGTGAAAGGCCCCGTGACACGGATGCGTTTTGAGTCTTCGTAAGGCTGATCGTAGAGAAACTCTGTTTCGGCGCGCCGAGAGATGGAATCGTCAATCGCCTTCTGGCGGTCGCGGCGAACGGTCCACCACTCCCCATGTAACTTCTTTATTTCCGCGGGCCATTTCTCATCGGCCTCGCGGGGGATTTCCCAGTCTTCCCACTTCTGTTTTGCGATCTTCTTCAACTTCTCACGAATCGGTTCGAGCTTGTCCTGGTGCTGCGCGTATATCACGTCGATCTCGTCATTCTGCGCAATGGATTTGAGCGTGATATGCGGGACGCGCCTGTAGACAAAGCCCTTCTTTACATCGTTATCGGTCTTCGCGCCTCGGTTCGGGATTGTTGCTGTCAGTTCAGCCTCCCGTTCGATGCCGTCGGGAGAATCAGCCAGCGTGTAAAACTGATAACGACCGCTCATAAGCCGGGTTCGGGCCAACGCGAGTGATACCCGGCTGGTGTCGGTCGTGATCCAGCGCCGACCCCACTGCTCGGCCGCGAAGGCTGTGGTTCCGGAGCCACACGTTGGATCGAGAACCAAATCGCCAGGATCAGTTGTCATCAACATGCAGCGCTCGACGATTTTTGGGTTCGTCTGAACCACATAGATGGGGTCTGGTGCCCCACCCAAGTCCATCCAGACATTTGTTAAGGGGATAGCGGGAAAGTCATCGAGATACCGGACGTAGCGAAGCGTCGACCCTGCTCGATCTACGCGCCGTGCCGCAACGAGGCGCTTGATGCCGGCTTTATGAGTCTTCCATTCACCTGCCGTGGGTAGAAATGATCGTCCTTCGAACTCAATTGGGTAGTAGCCGGTGCGAGCTTCCCGGATACGCGGCGACGTGAGGATCGTGAGTTGAAATCGTCGTCCACTAACGTTGGCTAGACCCGCTATTCGATCCTCTTCCGTAGCGCGCCGCCGTGAACTGTCAGGCCATTCGAGTAGGTCGTATCCAGCCGCCTCCCCATCCACCTCTTTCGGACGGAACAGCGGTCGATATTTTACCTGGGCTAAATCGAACGCGTACCAGAGGATGAAATCTGCAGTTGCTGAAATGTGGGCACCAGTCGTCCCACCGGTCTTTCGCACCGTGAGAATCGATACGGCGTTGGTAGGGCCAAACACTTCATCCAACACGGAGCGAACTAGATGAAGATTCTCGTCGCCGATCTGAACAAAGATGCTCCCAGTCTCGCTGAGCAAGCACCTTGCAGTCGTCAGTCGATCTCGAAGGTAGGAAAGATACGAACTTATACCAAGTTCCCAAGTATCGCGAAACGCGCGAAACTGGGTATCCCCTTCACTCAGGTGACCCCCACAGCTAGTGTTTTGCCGCGAAACGATTTCGCTCGGGCAACCATCTGGTCGTAAGTGTTTGGATCGGTGCTCACGGCTTGTTGAACCAAGCGATAAAACAACTTCCCGCGACTTTTCGAAGTCCTTCGATTGAAACGGAAGGTGAACTCATCGAGGTAATACACCAAGTGCTGGTGTGACACCGCCCCTTGGTGGGTTCCGAGCAGCCAGCGCTTCAGAAGGGAAGCCACGCGATGCACGCGCGGCAGCAGGGTCGAAGCCTCCTTGCGTCGTCCTCTAAGAACCGTGATCTCCCGCTCGTATCCCTTCTTCTCCAGGCCAACGTAGCCTTGCCAAGCGTCCGTGTGTAAGGTGCTGCCGGTGACGATGGAGTCCTGGACGAAGCAGTGCAGGCTTCCGGCGGAAGCGTCCTGGATCGGGCGCATTCGGATCCGGCCGATCCCGGGCCCGTCTGCTTCCGCCGCGATGACTATTAAGGCTTTATCGCCCTTTTTCCGACCAGCGACTCCTTTCCAAAGCACCCACCCAGGTCTCATCCACCTCTACCCACCCGGAGAGTTTGTCTCGTCCTGGCCGCACCATGGCGCGCCGCAATTTGTGCAGCCACGTCCACGCCGTTTCGTAACTGCCGAGACCAAGCACCCGTTGCAGCCCCAGTGCACTGGCACCATTTTTCTGACTGGTGACATACCACATTGCGCGGAACCAACTGGTCAGTGGGGTTCGAGTGTTCTGAAAAATCGTGCCAGCGATTACCGACGTCTGACGACCGCAGCGACGACATTCCATCAGTTTGTTCACTTGCCACCCGCCGCTCCCCCTACATTTCGGACATTGAAACCATCCGGCCAGCGCAGTCAAGCCAGGTACTCTCGGCACTGCTCCTCTGTGCTGAACTGTTTCTCGAATTCACCCACGGAACGCGGGTAGTCCTCCATCTATGCTCGATACTACTAATTGGGGCTACCTTAGTCAAAGGGATACCCAGTCGCGCGAATTTGTTCTGGCTGCCGGGTCAGATCGCCGGCGTTGCCATCTTTGACCTCCCGGCTGCGAGTAGAAACCTGCCAGTTTGATCGAAATTTGATGCCGTAAGGGGGGTCCATATAGATCATCTGTACCTTGCCCTTCATCCCCTCTTTTTCCCCGAGTGAAGCCATGACTAATAGCGAATCACCGAGGATCATTCGGTTCTGCCACTTTTGCCCGTGCTTGTAGAAATCGATGTAATCCTCGAACTTGATGCCGTTGAAGTCGGCGAACATGGCCATCTGCGGCTGCGTTTCTGAGTCTCCTTTGGCATGCGCCCGCAGATCCTCGATCAGTGCTTGAGGATGGATCTTCTCCTGGATGTAGATCGGTACCACGTCGACAGCGAGGTCCTTCGAGTCCTGCTCATCCTTCCCTTTCCATACAAGTTGAGGATCTAGCGAGGGGTCGCGCGGATACATCAACGCTTTCGGGGTCTTTTCGTCTTCAGCGACGAAACCGCGAAGTTCCTCGGTCGGGATGTTGGTGCGCTGATCCTTGTGCGTAACCGTTTCTACTTTAATGGTCTTTTTGGCGGCTGGCTTCTTGTCAGTTGGGCGCGGCATGGTGGATTAGGAGAGCGAACTCAAGAACGCGGCAATATCTGTCTTGGCATTCCAGGGGTCAGTAATTTCAACAAACGCCCAACGACCGAAGGTGCCCTGGTTGTTAACGGCTGGAACCCAGAGATTGCGGGCGGCGGCGACCTTCGATTCCTTCTTCGCGTCTTTCTGGCCGGTGACTTCCAGAATGAGATTCCATTCGTTGCCGTTCTTTCGTATGCGGGCGATGAAATCCGGATAGTAGTTCTTGTTCTCGCCATTTATCGTGTACGGAATAGTGAAGCCCACATTGTGATTCTTGCAGTAGGCCCCGACTTCGTCCATTTGCTCCAGGGTGTGGGCTAGTTTCTGCTCCCACGAGTCCGTGTCGGCGACGACATGTGAAATATGGCATTTGTCAGCCTGAGTGGAGTAGACGGGGCGGGCGGTATCGAAGTCAACGAATCGCGTTGTGCGCTCGGTGTCATAGGGGTAGAGGATCGGCTTCAAAAGCTTTTCTCCCGCAGTTGAGGATACGATCGATTGGTAGATCTTTTCCGCTGCCCTCGTTGCGAACTTAACCCAGAGAAGGAGTTGCGGAAAAGTATCGTCCTTCAGCGTGAGACATTCCCGTCGCCAGTCCTTGGTGATGCTGAGAGTCTGTGGAAACAGCCATGTTTGAGGTTGCCGTCGTCATCGCGAAAATAGGTTTCGAGCACAACTTGGGCAACGCGGAACTCGGCTTCCTGTTCACGGCGCTTTTTGAGATCGTCCAGCGTGTGGCTAGAACTCTCGCCGACTATGGGTGCGTTGTGCGTTTCCGTGGGAACGTCAAGGGTGGACAGCGTAAGGCGGGAGTCCGCAGTGAACTTGTACGTGAGCGTCTCGGGCGGCAGGTCGTACCGGTAGCCCAGTAGTCGGGGGAAGCGCATTTCGAGGGCTGAGCGCTCTTCAAGAGCTCGTACGCGTGTAACGGGCTTGAGCGGGGGTGGGGTCGGACCGCCCTGCGCCGGAATAAACGAGAACGGGACACCGTAGACTTCGGCATACTCCGGGTAGAAGTGACCTTCCTCATCAAGTGCCCAACTGGTACGGCGGAGTGCGCGGCCCACAACCTGTTCGCAGAGGAGTTGTGTACCGAAAGCGCGGATTCCAAGAATGTGGGTGACCGTGTTGGCGTCCCAGCCTTCGGTCAGCATTGATACAGACACGACACAACGGATCTGCTCGCCGAGTTTACCGCCTTTGCCCACGGTATTCATTACCTCGCGAAGCAATTCCTCGTCAGTGATCTTCTCAACATCGCGCTCAGGGTAGCGGTCGCGGTATTCAGCTTTGAACTCGTCAATCTCTCGGGCAGCAATTCGCCGGAAATCATCGGACATTCCTTCGCCGGATTCAAGCTGTTCACTATCGACCAAGATCGTCTTCGGACGCAGGGACCAGACGCCGCTTTCTACGTTTGAGAAAAGGGACAGTTTGCCGGGCACGAGAACCCTATGAGGGTTCACCTGGTTCTCATGGGGGCCGGACTCGGCGGGAATGTCCTTTTCCCACCCGGAAACGTAGTCGAAGACAAGCTTGGAAACATTGGTGTTGTTGCAGACGACAATGAAGACCGGCGGCGTGCGGCCCTTCGCACGGGCGTCTTCGTCATTTTGCCAGGGTTCGAAGTAGTGCTTGCGGTAGTTCTCGTACAAGCTGTGCAGCGCTCCTTCGAGTTCGGCGGGCAACTTAGGTTCGCCCCCGACCGCCTCGGTACCACGCCCTTTCTTCGGTAGCTGATCGCGGATGCGGAGCCAGAGATCGCGGTAAGTGGGCTGGTCGCCGACCATGGCATTATCGGACACCGGAACGCGAGGCACCTTGACGATGCCGGATTCGATCGCGTCGATCAGTGAGAAATCCGAAACGACCCACGGGAACAGCGTTCCTTCGCGGTATCCGGAACCGCGAAGGAAGAAGGGCGTGGCGGAGAGATCGTAGACCGTGCGGACGCCGAGCTTCCTCTGCATGGCTTCGAGGCCGGAAATCCAAAGCCGTGCTTCTTCATTGCGCTTTTCCGCTTCCCGTCGCTCCTCACCCGAGAGCGCAGTGTCTTCGCCATCGGGCTTGCGCCGGTAGCAATGGTGGGCTTCGTCGTTCAATATAAGGATATTCTTCTTCGTCCCGAATCCACGGCACGCTCGGCGGACCATTTCGTCCGGAGTTTCCGTGAATGGTGAAGTCCGTGAAGACGGTCCCCCCTGGGCGAGAATCTGCTTGGTCAATTTTCCGACGGTGACTTTCTCTGCCAGCCGGAACTGATGGTAATTCGTGACGATAATCTTTGCACGCGCAATTAACTCGCGCTGCTGCTCTGGCACGAGGCTGAGCTTGCGATAGATGCTCTCGGGATCGCCGGGCAGCAGCACGCGGAGACGGTCCTTGATGGTGATTCCCGGCGTCACCACGAGGAACGCGTCGGTGAAGCGCCCATCGTGGGGGTTCGCGAGACGATTGAGACACTGCCAGGCGATGATCATGCCCATCACGGCGGTCTTGCCAGCACCGGTCGCCATCTTGAAGGCAGTCCGGTAGAGCAATGGATTGTTACCGTCATTGGCTTGCCGGAGTTCGCGGAGGATGGGTCCGCCGTCCTGCCTGTCCGCCACTTCGGCAAGCCAGATCGCGGTTTCGAGCGCCTCGAATTGGCAGAAATAGAGTCGGCGATCACGATCCTGGTTGGACCAGTATTGAAGGAGTTGCCGGGTGGTGGCAGTCACGCCCGCGTAGTTCGACATGCGCCAGCGGGCGACGGCACGCCGAATGTCATTGATGAATTTGTTTTCCTCGATTCGGTCAGCGGTCCACTCAGTTTGGAGTTCGAGTTGCTTTCCCCTCTTCTTGGGCTTTGGGATGGGGACGAAGTAGCTGGAGATGCGGCGCGAGTCTACGACACGGTCGGTGATGCCGTCCTCGTCGAAATAGAAGTGACGTGTCGGCTCGCTATAGGGCGAGTTGAGGACCGGATTTTCGATGACAACTTTAGACATCGCGCTAGAACCACGTAAACTGCATTGTCTTTCAATGACTTACCTGTGAGCAACCACGCGGCGGCGGAAACCCGTCCTGAGTCTCCTCGGCGGCGCCAAGTCTCAGGAGTTTTTGTTCGCAGAGAAAGT
Organism: Fimbriimonadales bacterium; assembly: GCA_038238735.1. GTDB lineage: Bacteria > Armatimonadota > Fimbriimonadia > Fimbriimonadales > Fimbriimonadaceae > JAFDWR01. Next base: position 10,304 of record JBBSFL010000009.1, read on the forward strand.
AACGACCACTCATTCTTGCACTGAACGGGGCTAGGCGTTGCATCCCCGAGGAAACAACCGTGCCCCCGCCTTTCACAACCTTTTCGATGATTCAAGTCCAGCAGGTTTCAGTCTGTGGTCTAATCGCTCAATAGCTTGGCGATCTGCTCGGGAGCGGGGAGAGCCTGTACTCGCAGATCTGGGAGCACGCTGGCGGAGTGTGGGGTGGAGCCTATTGGCGCTGAGAGCGCCCCAACATAGCGTCCACACTGAGCATCGCCGTGTTCGCTCTTCCGACGGAACACCGAATGCGCAAGATCCGGAGAAGTAGCCACTTCCCCATCCGCAGTGCCAAGTCTCCGGGTCGCTATTGAGCGTCGCCAGGTTTCGCTTCAACGGGATCGCCCGAGCAGTCTTAGCGTCGGTTGATCGCCCGCCCGAGGTCGATCGCTCGAATGAACCCCTCATTTGTGTCGGCGTGAACGGTTGTGCCCTGTGGCACCAACGCGCTCGCTGTGAGGTAATCGCCGGGTCGGCAGGTGAACACGACAATCTGGAAGTTGCGGGCCTTCTCGGCAAGCAACGCGCGAAACCAGTCCATCCGGCTATCGTCGCTCTGAACGAGCTGGTCGTCCAGGACAATCGCTGTGCTCAAATATTCCGCGAGTGACAACCGGTACAAGGTGGACAATTGCTCCCGGGTGCCGACCGATATCTGATCCGCCGACCTCACTGCTCCCGAAACAACAATGCCTTCTGTGGCCAATTGACCTGTGAGCTGGACGGTTTGGTAGCGTCGCTTTGTCAACTCCTGAAACCGACCGGCAATGGCCGGGACGAGCGCCTGACCTAGATTGCTTGCTTGGGCCGCATCGGCCTCCTTCATTTGATCGAGCAGCAGTCTCCACGCCTCATATTCGGCCTCGATCTCCCGTTCTTGGCGTTCCGCCAACTCGAACGCCTCAGTCGCATCACGCAGTCGCTCGCGGGCCACCGCACCGCCAACTTGTTCGAGAGCGCCATGGGCCCGCTGGATGTCGCGCTCGATGCCTTCGAGATCCAATTTAATGGCAGCGGAGGTACTTTGGGCAGCGGTGACCTCGTCATTGGTGACAAGCCGATCAGGAACGGGTAGCACCGCGTGATGCTCCTTCGCTTCCTGGAGCCTGGTTTCAGCCGCCGCGAGATTCTCGCTGTCGCGCAGTTTTCGCAACTCGATGAGTCGGCCATCCTGCAACGCATGGTCAGTCCTCGCAGCCATTAGCTGTTCTCGCGCCGTCTCGACTGCAATCGTTGACTGAGCTGCTTTCGCGCGCGAACCGCTCAGGGTCGCGTCGATACGTTGTTTTCTCGCCTCGATCGTGCGCTCCAGCGAAGCGAACTCCGCCGCAACCGTTTCCTTTTCGACAGTACCAGCCGTGAGGGCGGTCTGTGCGGCAGCCAATGCCACACCCACTCCCTCCGGGAAGGCCGCCAGCCCGGCATCCCTCGCCACTACGGCCGCATCCAGCGCCGACTTCGAGTGGCGGGTGCGCTCATCGGCGAGTGTGCGGGCATTCACCGCCTGGCTGGCGATCGTGCGCGCCGTCTCGGCTTCGTTTGACAACTGTTGTCGCCGTCTTCGTAACCCCACGGTTGCATCAGCACCAAGCGCTTTGAGATCAGCAGTCAGAGTATCGAGCCCTACATCTCCGAGTGAGGCTCGGCACGCCGCCCGGCGGTCAGACGCTTCGCGCAGTGCCGCCGCCGAGCCGGACAGCGCGGCAATCTGGGCGCGCAGCGATTCCAGCTCTGCATCCTTCGTCTGGATGCCGCCATCCAGATCTTGAGCTTCGGCGATCTTCGCACCCAGGGCGTCGAGGTCCGTGACACCGGCAGCAATGAGGTGCGGCTCCACCTCTCGGCTCCAGCGACTCTCCAGTTTCTGGGCCTTCTCTTGCGCCTCACGCCGACCACCGCGGACGCGCACTGTTGCCACGTCGGCGATGGCAACCTCAACCTCAGCGTTGGCTTCGATCTCCACTCGTTGGGTAATTGACCTTGAATCGGCCTGCTGCCCATCCCTTCCGACCCGCAGGTCGAGGCGACTGTTCGGACTCACCGTCACCACAAAGCCGACGTCGAGCGCGCCCCGCGCGGCGGCGAGGTCGACGGCGAGCCTGCGCATCGGCACGAGTGCGCCAGGAAGTGGAACCTTAATGGTAGCGCGCCTCGCGGCTAGTGTCGTTTGTTCGCCGGAAGTCAACTCGAGGCGGGCCCGGAGAGCAGCCTCGTTATCGACAGCGGCCTGAGCGTCCGCCGCCTGCTTATCAGCAGCGTGAAGGTCCAGGGCGCGCTCAAGTAACTCCCATCGTTCAAGACCATCGTCGGCGATCTTCGCCGTCGCTGTCGCCTCGGAAGCGGATTGAACCGCGCTGTCGGCTTTTCCCTGTTGGTCCCGAAGGTCACATTCGGCCGCAGCCCCGGCCTCGACTAGTTTCTGCGCAGCTAAAGCAGCATCGATCCGTTGCTGCGCCTCCCGCATAGCCTGGTCGGCCGCGCACTTACGAAGTTCAAGCCGCTGACGAACAAGCGTATCGGTCACGCATGGATCTGTTCCTTCCGTTCGGGCCGCTTCTTCTGCAGCTTCGAGTGCGGCGTCCGCCTCGACTTTCTGGTCTTGCGCGACTTTCAGCGCCTGTTCCGCATCGGTGATCTTCTGAACCAACTCCGCAGCCTTGCTCTCCGCGCCCTCCGCATCGGTACCGATCCCCCGAATACGCAGAACATCTTCCTGTGCGAGCCGGACCTGTTCCCCCGCGACCGAGCGACACGTCGCCTGCGAAGCAAGCCGCTCAAGATTTACGACGAGATCCGTCGCCACGGCCAATGTCTCCTGCTTCAGGGCGCGCCTGTCGGCCAGCTCCCGCAACTGCCTCTCCGCGCCCTCCGATTCGGTCACAATCTTATGCAGCTTTTCCTTTTCGTCCCTCGTTTCGTTCAATCGCTCCGCGGCCGCCTTGAAGACGGTCCCCTTGGCGGTCTTCTTCGCGCCCTTGTCGGTGTACGCCGCGTCCCGCCGCGCTTGTGTTTCTCTCAGCAGCGCAACGAACAGTGGGTCCTGCGCAACCGCTTGCAATGCTGCAGCGATCTGCTCCTTACCGCTGCCGGCCGGATCACCCTGCAGGCTATCTCGGAGCACGGCGCTAACGTCGTCCTGTGGGGATAAGAGCACCGTCGCGAGAAAGCTTGTCGGAAGTCCCTTGGCGCCGCCCGAACCGCCGGGTTCCGGAATACCCCAACGCAGAATCTCCCGCAGCTTCGCGTCCACCTTCCTTCCGTGCTCCACATCATCAAAGTCCTTGCCATTCTTAGATTCCTGCAGAAGCGACGAGCCGCTCTTGTCGAACCGCTTCCGTATGCGCCAGAAGCGTTGGGCTTCGCTTTCGAACGTTACCTCAACAAACGGATCACCGCCACCCGTCCAGCCCACATATTGGTCACAATGTGTCGACGTGTGGGGAAGCAGCAAACCCAGGCGAATCGCGGCCACCACCGTCGACTTGCCGAGATCATTCGGTCCGTACAGCACGTTGAGTCCTGGACCGAACTCGACGTCCACGTTCCCGATCGCCGCAAAGCTGGAGATGCTCAGCCGATGGAGCTTCATACACCGCGCCCGCCATTCGCGTCGTGGCTTTGCAGCAGTCTATAGAGATGCGCCAGCGCCCGAGTAGCCTTCGACTTCTCAGATTCTTCCACGGCCTCTGAGATGATCCGGTCAAGTCGTGCGACGGTGTCCTTGAGCACTGGCGGCAGGTCATCGGGAAAGGCGTCCCCGGAACCGACTTGTAACCGCAGGTTCGCCAGATCCTCCACTAGGACACCAACGCGGCCATGCGTCGCATCTGTCCCTCGGAGATCGCGCAGTATCCGTTCGACCTCGCTCTCCTCGGAGAGGGAGACAGTCATGTCGAGATGCAGTCTGACGACATGGCGATCTAGATCGGGGACGGTCAATAAACCACGAAGCTCGTTCATGTCACGGCACCGCACATCCATCCACCGCCAGAAGGCAACGGGCTCGGCATCGACGCGGGGCCGCAACCCGCGCCGGAACAGCGCGACGAGCGCGACGCGGCCTGCGGCGGCTTCGTCGAAGCTCGTGGGCTCAGGAGCGCCCGGATATACCGTCGGAACGGGCAGGTTCTCGGTGACGTCGCGGAACGAATGCGTGTCGCCTATGGCGAGGTAGTCCAGTCCGCGTTGCACGCCTGCATCCCGGCGAATGGGGAAGTTGGTCTGGTACCCGTCAACGTCAAACGTGCACCCATGGACGCAACCGATGCGGAGCCGTTCATCGCCAGGTTCGCGCGCCGGCAGCGCCATCGCCAGATCGTTCTCGCCTGCCTTCGATCGGCACGGGCGCGCGTATAAAACCGCCTGGGGTGCCAGCTCGTAGATGAAATCATCGCGGTCGATGACGTGCACCCACTCGGGAAGTCTTGAGCGAAAAGCGTGACCCGGCGCCCACACCGACTCCGGCGTTAGAGGGTCATGGTTCCCGGGAATTAGAAAGAGAGGCGGGTGCGGACCGCCATGGCTTCGGAACGTCCTTGCGAGCCCCTCCCAAAAGTCCGGAGACGGGTCCGGATCGTCGAATATATCCCCAACGCAGAGCACAGCGTTCACCGCATTGCGTCGCGCGACGTCGAGGATCGTCGATCACATCCATACGTGCCCGCGACAACTTTTTCTGCCCCTCCTCCGGGAACGACGGAAAGCGTCGCCCGAGGTGCCAGTCGGCGGTGTGCAGCAGCCTCAGCACGACGTCTCCGGATTCGGCGCGGCGATCTGGAACGCCACCTGAAACAGTCGGGTCACCGTCGGCGCCCGATAACGAAGCTCGTGGTATTCGTCGAGCCATTTTCTGTAAACCTCATCCTCCCTGGATTCCAATGCGCCGATGCGGCGCTCGAGACTCTCTTCCCTGCTGGCCAGCCTCAAGATTTCCGCCTCGATCCGATCGCGCGCACTGGACCCTACAATCTCGTCACGTCGAGCCCGCGCAGCCCGCAGCTTTTCAGCGATACTCGCGCGCTCACGCCGGCACACCAGAATCTTGTCCCCAACGAAGCGCTCAAGCTGACCGATGGCTTGCTCGAAGTGCTTCTGCTCGCCTTCCTCAACCTGTCGCTGGTCGACGAATACGGCCTCATCGACCGCGTCGTCGAACCATAGGGCGTCCACGGAACCCTTGACTGCCGGTCCGTCAGTCGCCGTCAAGCGCACGATTTTGGCGGCGAGCGACGGATCGACCGGGGCGCCGCCAACCAAAGCCGCTGCCACGAGCCGTTGAACTGGCTCGAAGCCGAGGTAATCGACCAGCGTCACGCAAATAAGCCCCTCTTTCCCCGCCAGTGCAGCGAGGTCCGGGGGGAGAGCCTGGAGGGAGCTGCAGCGTGACCGCGCCACCACTTAACCACGCTCGTGCATGTGCGACCGCGACGCGAACCAGCGGGTGCGAGAGATTCAAAGACTCCGCGTCCGTCAGACCCCTAGCGTCCCCCGTGGCAAATCGCCGGCCATCCCCGACCTCAACGGGCAACGAGGCTCCAGGCGCGATGTCGAACACGACCCGACCAGCCTCGTCGGAACGACGGTATTTGACTGCGCGGGCGTTGAGATATCCATCCACCAGCTCGGCGACGTCCCTATCGAGATCGGCCAGGCTGGCGGGCAGGTCTTCCCGCAGGCGCTTGAACACTCTGCGCACGTTCTCGTCGAACCGCGACTCGATGATCTGGGAGGTCCGCTCGTACTCCTTCTCGAAAGCTTCCCTGCGCTCCGAGATCTTGTCGCGCAGGGCGGCGATCTCGCGCGTGACCTCGTCGAGCGTACGGGACCGACTGTAGATGCTGCGGAGATCACTCTCGAATTCGACCGATAGTGCCGATACCAAGAGCTCGGGAGCGTCCGTCCGCGGCTCATGCAAGACATGGTCCGACGCGTCGAGCACCCTACCGAACAGATCCAGCTTTTGGCTCAGAATCTCAAAAGTCAGCCGATGCGCCTCATTGTCCCGAGCAATGAAGTTGACCACGGTAACGTCGCGCTGCTGGCTGTACCGATGGCAGCGCCCGATACGCTGTTCGATGCGCTGCGGGTTCCATGGCAGATCGTAATTGATGACCGTCTCGCAAAACTGTAGGTTCAGCCCCTTGGCACCGGCCTCGGTGCAAACAAGCACCTTAGAACGCGTACGGAACTCGTGCACAAGCGCAAGCCGCACGGCCACTTCGCGACTCGGCCTGGCTCCCGGCGCAAAGCAGGCGCCTTCCTCCTGTCGCCAGCGTGCAAGGGCTTGTTGGGCACGCTCGTGATCGTTATCGCCGCGGAACAAGGTGATGGCGTCCTCGCCGAGGCCGATGGCGAGGAGAAGGCGCCGCAAGTACTCCTGGGTGGTGATCGACTCGGTAAACACCACGGCCTTGCCGCTACCGCGTCCGTCCCGCCCCAGATCGAGAATCACCTTGATGGCATCCTGGAACGAGCGCGCCTTGGCGTCATTCGGAAGCGATCGCGCGCGGGCGACAAAACCCTCGACGCGGCCCAGTTCGGCGGCGAGGGTCGCACGATCGATGGGCGGCGGCGCCTCATCCGGAGATTCTTCGATCTCGTCCTCGTCCTCAAGATCCCGAAGCACGTCGATCGCGGTATCGTCGGAATGCACACCCGCTTGCAGGCGTCGCAAGCGGGCGGCGACGTTCTCCAGACTCGCGGCCAGCGCCGAGATTGACGACGCCATGCGCCGGTGAAATCCGATCAACAAAAGCCGCCGTTGTCGGCCGGCGAACGCATAGAGGGACGGCTCAAGGAGGTACTCGGTCACATCGTCGTAAAGCGACCGCTCAGCGTCGCTCATCGCGTACTCGTACAACCTGCAACGTCGTTGCGTGAAAGGCCGGTCAAGAAATTCCTGGGCCTGCCGACGCAGCGTTCTCTGTTGGACCATTGCGAGACGCCGTTTGAGCTCGTGCTCCTGGCCGGGGACCAGCGTTCGATCGTCCAGAGCAAAACACCTTGCGGAACGTCGCGATGTCCCCGAGAAGCGTACCCGTTGGCTCCACGTATTGGACCAGGCCCCACAGTTCAACCAGCGAGTTCTGCATCGGTGTCGCCGTGAGCAGCAGCACCGGCGTTGAACGGAGAAAACCGCGTACGCGGTGCGCCATCAGGGCTTCATCGGACGCTTCGTCATAGATTCCGTCGCGTCCGTATCTTTTGTGCAGAGCGGCGAAGATTTCATGCGCTTCGTCGATCACGGCAAGATCAAAAGGCGGGGCGGCCCCGAGCGGCGTTGCGCCGCGCTCGCTGCCGGCGAATTCCCGGCCGACCAGATACACGCCTGGCGCGAAAAAGCTCGCATCGTTCTCACGTGCCTGGATGCCGAACAGGTTCAACAGCTCGCTCTGCCACTGCCCAATCAGCGATTTAGGCACGATCAGCAGGATGCGTTGCGCGCCCTCCGCCCGGCTTTGGGCAATGACCAAGCCAGCCTCAATCGTTTTCCCCAAGCCAACCTCGTCCGCGAGAATGCAGCCTCCTTCGCGAAGACGTCGAAGGGCAAAAATTACCGCATCGATTTGGTGGGGGTTGGGATCAATGCGCGCCTGCCTCTGCGCAGCGGCATAGCGCTCACGGTCGTCTGGACGGCGGACCCGGATGAGGTCCTCGGCGAGCATACGCTGATTGAAGGCATGGAGACTCATGTGTTGTCGCCCGACGATTTATGATCTGTGCGCGAACAAAGTCGTTCGAGTATTTGCTGGCGTCATAATGACTGGCCACCAGAAGGGGCATCCCCGCCACTTCTGTTCCTCCCGGCCTTCTTGTCTGATCAACGACAGCACTGGAAGATCAACCGCAGTTCGCCTGGCGAGATCGATCTCTTTAGCGCTGCCTTCTGGTGAATCAGCAAAAAGCCCGTGGCTTTCCGCACTCAGAAGTCGATTGAGATTGCGACCGGTTCGAACGATTAGAAACAGGCGCCCGCGGTCGGTCGAATTCCTGGCATTCTCGCTGAGATGCGTCAGGATGCCTTTGAATTCCTCGAGATCCCAGCGATCTTCATAACCGGGCTCGAAGGGCTTTTCAAAGCCCCGGTCTATCAGTTCAAGAATTGGAAGCACCCGTTCCAGCCCAACCTCGAAAGGCCCCGGTATCTCGCCAGCCGCTGGCAATTGGCGAATAGCGTTCAAGAGCCGATCAATCTCCTTCGTGATCCCGTCGAGCCTGACCTTGTAGTCAGTCTGGAAACCTACGGGAAGGAGACGTCGATTTGGTTTGAGTGTCGTAAACGTCGAAGCCAGGATCTTATCGCGTCCGCACGGAACGATCCTCCCTTGCGGATCAAGGTCAATGAACATGACGCCCTGGTCACCGTTGGTTTCGATTCGCTCACGAAGCGCCGAATCCGAGTCATGCATTCGTTCCATGACTCGGTGGATATGTCGTGCCGTGTAGAACCTGGTTACAGCCCTGTCCTCAAGTGGGCGGAATCCATACATCCTCGAATGCTGGAGAACCGTGTCCTGCTGAAACTTCTTTGGGTCTCGCCCATAATAAAACCCGATCATGTTGGCGATCGTTACGCCACGATCCAGAATCTGGCCCCCGATATAGATGTTCAAAGGGGTTCGAAGCTTGAGCTGACCGTCGTCGTCGAGCAATGCACCTATTTGAGCTTCGGAATTCACTTTAGTGATGTTCAACTCTCCACTCACGAGCGAAGCAACGGTGCGCTGCCAAACTTCATCGAATGCCGGTAAAGATTGCTGCGCTTGCAGAATCGACTTTGAAAGGTCCTCGTAGGCATCTTTGACAAGTTTTCTTAACAGATCGCTCTGTCCCTGGGCTTCGATATTAAGGTTCTCTTCGAAACGAAGAACAACGCTCTCCTGCCATGAATGGGCAGCCCTACTGAACTCCGTATGGAAGAGGAATGCAAACCGCTTCAGACGCCGTTGGGCCAGTTCGTCCTGAATCCGCCGAATGCAGCCTCCAACGATGAAAGTTACTATCGCGCGACGCAATCCGGCGACTCTTGGGCTCGTAAGGCAGTCCTCGATCTTAAATTTGCGACGATCGTCCGAACGGAGCACCTCTAGTTCATCGGGGCCCACAGGCACGAAGATTGATGAAGCGGGATGTCCAGAAAGTTTGCTGTCTTCAAAATAGAAGTCACCGCCGACATAATCTGGATGTACCGGAACGAGCTTTGTAAACACCGGGCGAACGGGCTTCAGTTCCATACCTCGAATTGGAGAATCGTCTGGCTGGAGGTAGAGCGAGTAGGGTGTCGCCGTAACTTGAAGAAATGACGCTCGCGGCAGATCGAGGCGTAGTTTCTCGACCTGGTCTGCAATCTTCCTCAGCTTCAGCCCTTCAGTCTTGTCCATGGAGTAACCGATACTGGCGTTATCAGCCTCATCATCGACCAGCAGTACCCGCTTCTGCGAAAGGGCAGGATAATTATGGAGCATCGCCTCCGACAGACGATCCAGGTTATCCGACTGCTTCTTTACGACGAAGATCAGCTTCTGGTTGAGTTCAAACGGAGTGAGCCGATCGGGCAGTTCAAGGATATCGTAAACCTTGGCTTGATCGCCTTCGATAAAGTCACCAAACTCCTTGTTGACACGCTTGAACGTCTGCTTTGCAAGCGCAGTTGTTGGTTTGGTTAGGATCACCGCCGCGTCGTATCCGTTGTCAAACGCCAATGCGATGATCCCAAGGAAGGTCTTGGTCTTTCCGCTCTGGATTTTGCCTAACAACATCCCGGGCTTGGACGCGGTCGTAAATTGTGATTCGAGCTGAGTGATGGTCTCCTGGATGCACGCTTGCTCCTCCGGCCCATAAGCCGGATTGCCGTCGCGCAGCTTCGCTCGGAAACCGCTGTAAAAGATTCCATTGAGGTTCAACGACGTTTTCTGACCGGTTCTCATAATCAGCAGCATACTGCTTTATACATACTGTTGCATCATGAAAGATTACATGATACTTGTGTAATTTACATGTTTCAAGAACTGTTTACCCATGCAGGGTTGTCGTTAGATCGTCTTCACGCGTTGCTGCTGCTTCGCGAGAAAGGAAGCCTGATCCGTGCCGCCGGTAACGATCCGAGCCGACAGAGCCAGATGAGCAGATACCTAAAAGAACTAGGCTCTTTCTTTGGCGTTGAGCTCGTTACCCGGCACGGAAAGAGTCTCAAGCTAACCGCAGCCGGGCTGGAACTGGCAGAGATGGCGTCTCGACACCTCGGAGATCTGTCCCGTTTTAGAGAACTGGCGTTGGGCCTTCCAAAGACCGTGGTCATCGCCGCGAATACGAATTTATTGGCGTCGAAAGTCTGTCCTGTGATCGGGCAAGTGAGCCGCGTCGTAAAAAACTGCATCTTCCAACTTCGGAACCTGCGAGCTGACCAAATTCTGGATGGGCTCTCCGAACAGACCGTGTCGCTGGGCGTGATGCCCAAGCCTACTGGGATGAAGGGCGTTCGAATTGTCTCGCTGTTCGACTGGAGATACGGTGTATTCGTTCCCGATCGGTTGGTTCAAGGGGGATCTGCCCTTACTGTCCGCCGAGCGCTGCGAGATTGCCCGGTCGCGATAGACGGATCAGACGAACGGCTAAACCGTGGCTTAACCGAAATCGCCGGCAAACTTGAAATTCCGTTCAAGCCCTCGATATTCTGTAGCTCGCAGATTGAATGCATTGCGTCGGTTCGAAGCGGATTCTATGCCAGTATCCTGCCCCTATCCGCTCTGGACTCAACTGAGAACCGCTCTCTACAAATCGTGGACGATCCCGTCTTCGATCCTCTCAGTCTTACCATTGCCTTGGTCTGGAACGAAAGACATTGCTCAGTCCACCCGCATGTACTCGATGTCAAAGACGCGCTCAGAAGATTTCTCGAAGATGCAGCATCGTAGCGAATGCGTCGCGTTTCGTTTGCTCCATTTGTGCCAGTTGGAGATAGAGGACGAACGTCGCTCCTTCTGGCAGTTTGCGCCGGATTTATGATCAGCACGGCCGCGATGATCATGTCGCCAAGCAGCTCGTAGAACTGATTCGGGTAGCCGCGCGGCGGGGCCTGAAAGCGTCACGGTGAAGTGCGAGGACTATCTTAGTCCGGCCGCAAGAATAACTGCTATCGAGCTACCGTTTCTATTTCATAATCTGTCTTCTCTGCAGCGCTGATTCGTAAAGTTCAAATTGCTCCGGCGCCTTGCAGGATGGCGCTCACATCTTTGAATCCATGGTGGCCGAGCACGCGTAGATTTGTTATAGTTCCGAACAGGAGGAATCCGTTTAACCGGAACTATAACATTATGAGGCCGCTCTCCTTCCGCTCCGATGAACTGCGTTCGCTGCTGCTGCGTAGTAAGATCGCCACTCTCGATGAATTGAAGCAAGCCCTCGGTACCTCGGTAGATGTCACGGTCTTCCGCAAGCTCAAACCTCTGGGTTACCTCACCAGCTACTCCCATCGCGGCCGATACTATACCCTGCGTGAAATCGTCCGTTTCGACGACAAAGGACTGTGGTCGCAGGCAGACGTGCGGTTCTCGCAGGCCGGCACGCTGCTGGCTACCGCCGAGACGTTCGTCAATCGTTCGCCGCGCGGGTATTTCGCCGATGAACTGGCCCGAGCCCTGCACGTCGAAGTACAGGATGCACTGCATCAACTCGCCCAGCAACGCCGCATTACCCGCCAGATCCTCTCAGGTTTGTATCTATACACGGCCATCGATCGGACCGTCCAGCAAGGGCAGCTTCTTACCCGCCGCAACGTGGAGGCCATCCCCATGGTGGTGGATGCCTCCGTGTTGGAGGTCTCGGAAGTAGAATTGAAAGCAGCCATCCTGCTGTTTTACAGCCTGCTGGACGAGCAGCAGCGCCGCTTGTATGCCGGGCTGGAGTCGCTCAAACTGGGACGTGGAGGGGATCGCCACCTGGCTGGCTTCCTCGACCTCGATCCTCACACCGTGGCCCGCGGACGACAGCAGTTGTTAGCGCAGGACGTGGAAGTGGATCGAACGCGCAGAGCGGGCGGCGGGCGCAAGCGGGTGGAAAAAAAACGCCCGAAATAATCGATGCCATCGAGATTATTCTGGAGCACGACACTGCGGGAGATCCCATCACTGGGCTGAAGTGGACCCGTAAGACAACGGAGATGATCGCCGAGGTTCTTCAGCAGATCGATATCCCGGTCTCGGCCATCGGTCGCTCGACTTCTCTACCAAATGCATTTCTCTCTACGCGTCAACCGCAAGCAGATCGCCACCAACTCCAGCCCATACCGCGATCAGCAATTCCAGCACATCTGCTCGCTACGGACTCGCTTCCAGCGACAAGGCCTCCCCATCATCAGCGTCGACAGCAAGAAACGCGAGCTGATTGGCAACTTCAAGAACCCCGGCGCCAAATGGGATCGCTCGCCAGTGCCGGTGAACGATCACGACTTCCGCTCCGATGCCAGTGGGGTGGGCGTCTCCTACGGCATTTACGACCCGCCGAACAACCGCGGCACCGTCTGCGTCGGCACCTCGCACGACACGCCGGCCTTCGCCGCCCATTCCATCGCCACCTGGTGGAAACGCGAGGGATCGCGCCGCCATGGCCGTGCTCCCAAGTTGCTAGTTCTGGCGGACTCCGGTGGCAGCAACGGGTGCAGTTCCTGGGCGTGGAAGACTGAAATCCAGGTTCAGTTATGCAACCAGTTCGGCATTACGGCTACCATCGCCCACTACCCCACGGGCGCTTCCAAGTGGAATCCCATCGAGCATCGTCTGTTCTCCGAGATCTCCAAACACTGGGCCGCCGAGCCACTGGTCAGCTATGAGAAGATGCTCGGCTTCATCCGCAATACCAGCACCAAAACCGGGCTAGTTGTGACCGCATATCTGAGCGAAAGGAGTATCCTACCGGTCTCAAACCCGATCGCCAGCTCATCTCATCGCTCGCACTCAAACCCGGCAAAGTGCTCCCGCGATGGAACTACACCATTGCACCCAATCTGTGAAGTTAAATTTGCGTGAACCCTTAGTGTGGTGGTATCTCGAACAGTCCGAGAGAACTTCGACCCGCAGATCTGCGGCAGCGTGACATTCATCGAACCCGAGCAACTTGGTTTTTATGCGACGCGCAAGCGCCTGTTGGTTAACAGCGTTCATTACGTATTCGCTTTATTCTGCGTGGAATTGATTATCGAGGAGGGCTTGCATCAGCGGGATCAGTTTTTGAAAATGCTGGTGCCGCATTTGGAGCGCGAACCGAAATATGTCCACGCACAGAACGTGTATTGCCGAATCCAGGCATTGCGGCTGATGTGGCCCTTGTTCACGGAGCCGGACAGCGAGGACGCAAAGGCGCTGACGAAGTGCTACGGGGCTGTCGCGCCGCAAGAGCTCTTCGACGTCATGATTCATGAAGTGAAGGAAGTCCAAGTGCGGATGATTGAACCCGCTGATACGGTTGGCTGCTTGATCGATCCCGCAAACCTTCGGAAGGAGCTCCGCAAATGGAAGGAGCATCAGCGTGAGCCAATAGAGTTTGTGAGGAAGTACGAGCACGACATCAGACTGTTATCCCTCTACGACAAGCTCTCCGTCGAAGACATGAAAGCTCTTGAGTCCGTACTCAGCGACGCGTTTGTGGGATTGAGCAACTACCTGCTGACGTAGTGGCTTTTGAAATCTCTGACTGCCCCGCTTCATTTTTCCTTTGCGGCACCTCCAACCCCCCGATCTCTTTTTGCGAAGCCGCCTCGACATCCGTGGTCGCACTCGGGGCTTGACCCGCGCACACATCGTGCACACAAACCTGGCTGATATCGCGTAAGCAAAACAGAACACGGAGTCGGCAGTCCGGCACTCACTGATCAAGCGAATCAGTATCAACGGGCGGACCGGTTCGGCATATGTTTCATGAGGAAGAACTCGGTTATTATTGACAAGCGCCTTTGGGACCGTTTATCGCATTCCACATCGCCCTTGTCATTGGTGCGTAGATGTTGACGACAACCGCTCACGCTGGTCTCGCGCGGGTTTCTTCCAACTGTGTTCATTTGAATGCTGAGTTGGCGA
>JBBSFL010000010.1:0-23485 GCA_038238735.1 Fimbriimonadales bacterium
GCGCAGCCGAGCGCCCGGACGACCCCCCGGGGCGCCAGATACCCGCAGTGGGCCGGCGACCCCCCCCGCCGGCCCGACCCCCCCCCGCAGTCGGCCGGCGCCCCCCCGAAGCGGGCCGGCGCCGCCCCACGGCCGTTCGTCCCCGCCCCGCGATCGTTCGGCTATGCCGGTCGGTCGTTCGTAATGGCCACGTCAGTTACGTTGAAGCCGTGCGAACTGGGGGGAAGGTCCTGTCGATTCAGACGATGACCAAAGAAAAGGCGCCCCCGACGCCAGGTGTTCTCGATTTTGCTTCCGAGCCGCCCGCTGAATCGTCCGAACCGTTCCGGGATGCGCCTAAACAAGATATCCCACAAGGACCGCGATCGTTCGGCTGGAGGGTGCCACGGTCGGAGGCACCAACTCAGACGAGCGCTTCCTCGCCCATGATCTCTTTGACGATCTTGTTCTGATTGATCCGGTACTTGCGGGCGCGGGGGGCGATGTAGCGGACGTCGATCGGCTCGAAGCTGAACGACGGGCCGGTCGGGGTCCATTCGGCAAGCGTCGTCTTCAGCCAATGCTGATCGTCGCGGTTGGGCGTGTCCATCTTGAAGTGGGCCCCTCGGCTCTCGTCGCGGACGATGGCGCCGCCGACGATCGCCTTGGACTGCTCGATCATATTGACCATCGCGCGGGTGAACGGGACGGTCTGGTTGCTCCATCCGGAATCGTCGACGAGGGCGCACTGGCGGATGCGCTGGGCGAGTTCATCCAGCTTGTCTCTGGCTATGAGGAGGTCCTTTTGGGTGCGCCAGATGCCGCAGTTGTTCCACATCGTATCGGCCAGCTCATCGTGCAGACGGTAGGGATTTTCCGTTCCGTTGCTCCGGCGAAGGGACTCGTAGTCGTCGACTCGATGGCGTGTAGCGTCGTTGAGATTCGCCTGATCGGAACTGCTAGTGAGATCGGCCTGCTTCAGATAGGCCTGAACGCCCTGAGCGGTGATCTCGCCGGCGACGAGGCAGGCCAGCAGCGCATTGGCGCCGAGCCGGTTCGCGCCGTGATACTGATACTCGCACTCGCCGGCCGCGTAGAGGCCGGGGATGTTGGTCATCTGGTTGCGCGGCTCGTCGATGTTCCACTTGCCGTCCGCGTCCGTCGCGTAGTCGACCCAGAGTCCGCCCATCGTGTAGTGAACGGCGGGATAGATCCGCATGGGCAGGGCGATCGGGTCCTCGCGCATGAACTTCTCGTAGATCTCGAGGACGCCTTCGAGCTTGTCGTTGATCTGTTCGCGCGTGTACGGCCCGCCCTTGCTCTCGTGAAGCTGGGTGATGTCGAGATAAACCTGCTGCCTACCCTGAATCCCCCGGCCGATCTTGCAGACGCAGTAGATGATAAAGCTGACCAGATCGCGGCTGAGCAAATTGCCGTAGACGGGGTCCATCTCTTCGCACACGTACCAGCGCTCGGCTTCTGGGATGTCGGTAGGCACGCGCTTGTCCATCGGATCGCGGGGCACCCAGACGCGGCCGCCCTCGCCTCGGACGGATTCCGAGATGAGGCGGCACTTGTCTTCGCCGGGGATGGCGGTCGGGTGGATCTGGACCATCTCCGGATTGCCGTAGCGAACGCCCTGCTGGTAGCAGATCGAGACGGCGCCGCCGGTGTTGATGATCGAATTGGTGCTCTTGCCGAAGATGACCCCGTTACCGCCGGTTGCGACGATCACCGCGTCGGCCGCGAAGGACTGAATCTCCATGCTGCGCAGGTTCTGGGCGGTGATGCCTCGGCAGACGTCGTTCTTGTCTTTAACGATGCCGAGAAACTCCCAGCCCTCGAATTTTTCGACCTGGTGCGAGACCTCCCAGCGCCTGACCTGCTCGTCGAGCGCGTAGAGGAGTTGCTGACCCGTGGTGGCTCCCGCGTAGGCCGTTCGGTGTTTGAGCGTGCCACCGAATCTCCTGAACGAGAGAAGGCCTTCGCTCGTTCGGTTGAACGGGACGCCCATCCGGTCGAGGAGGTAGATGAGGGCGGGGGCGCGCTCCGCCATCCGCATGACGGGCGGTTGGTGGTTCAGAAAGTCGCCGCCGGTGATCGTGTCCTCGAAGTGGAGGTAGGGCGAGTCGCCCTCGCCGCGCAAGTTCACCGCGCCGTTGATTCCACCTTGAGCGCAGACGGAATGGGAGCGCTTGACGGGCACTAGCGAGAAGAGCTTGACCTTGTGGCCGGCCTCGGCCAGCTTCATCGTCGCCATCAGGCCGGCGAGTCCTCCGCCCACGACGATTACGGTGCGCTGCGCTGCCATTGCTGATTCTATTCTGGCATGGCGGCTCAGTCGAAAGGGCGCCGGGCGTGCTTGAGCGCGAAGCTCCAGAAGGCGGGCCACCAGAGTACGTCGTTAAACAGACACACCCAGCCAAAGCTCCAAGGAAGCGTGCCTTGACTCGCGGCGAAAAGAAAACCGATGGGACCGAAGGTCTTGCCCGCAAGACCGACCCAGATCATGCCCGCGTATCGCTTCGGATCGCGGGCGAGCAAGTAATAGCCGTAGGCGTAGACTCCGACGATCATGCCGATAACTTGGACGAGCGGCAGCGCGTCAGCAACGTGCAAGCCTGCCTTTTCGCTGAGATAGGCCGGTGCCAACACCACGCCAAGGCCCCAAAGCGCGTTGTACACCGTCGCCCCATAGAACCAACGGCGGTAGCCAATCATACGGTCTTGCGAAACGGAAGCCGCCAACTCCCTTTCAGGATCGCACATCCGACTGCTCGGTTTCCCTTCCGACCTCAAACCTCCAAGTTCGGTGTATCCTAGCCGGAGTGAGCGTCGCCACCTCCGCCGAGGCGATCCGTACCGAGGTCGCCAAAGTTATTTCGGGCCAGCAGGCCGTGATCGACCAGGTCCTGATCGCGATCCTTGCGAATGGTCACGCCTTGCTCGAAGGCGTTCCCGGCGTCGCCAAGACCCTGCTCATTCGCTCCCTTTCTCGCACCCTGTCTCTAGAGTACGGGCGAATTCAGTTCACACCGGACCTGATGCCGAGCGACGTCGTCGGCACATCCATCTACGATCCGCGGAGCGCGGAGTTCAAGCTGCGCAAGGGACCGATCTTCGTCAACGTACTCTTGGCCGACGAGATCAATCGCACCCCGCCCAAGACCCAAGCCGCCCTTCTGGAAGCGATGGAAGAGCGCCGCGCCACGATCGATGGCGAGCCCCATCCTTTGCCTCCTCCGTTCCTGGTCTTCGCGACTCAGAACCCGATCGATTTCGAGGGCACGTATCCCCTACCCGAGGCCCAGCAGGACCGGTTCCTGCTGAAAATCGTGGTCGATTATCCCTCGCCGGAAGCGGAGATCGACGTGCTTCGCCGACACCATGCCGGCTTCAAGCCGCAAAATCTCGAGCAGGCCGGCGTTCAGTCGGTGATCTCCGCCGGAGAACTGGCCACGATGCAAGCCGAGGTCGGCGCGGTGCAGGTCGAAGACAAGATGTTCGATTACATCTACGGCCTCGTCCGCAGCACGCGAGGCCATAACGACCTCTCGGTCGGAGCCTCGCCTCGCGCTGGAATTGCGATGCTGAACTGCTCAAAGGCGGTCGCCGCCCTGCGCGGGCGCAACTTCGTCATTCCCGACGACGTGAAGGAACTCGCCCTCCCCGTGCTCCGGCACCGCGTGCTGCTACGCCCAGAGGCGGAAGTAGAAGGCCTTACCCCCGACCGAGTCCTCCGCGGCCTCATCGACGCCCAAGTAGTTCCTCGCTGATTCTGCAGGTGCGAGTGCGAAGCTTAGTCGCCGTTGTAGGGTGCGCGAATTTTGCCGCCCGTGCAGCCATTACGTTCGAGGCCGGCCAAGGAAAGCTTTACAGTCGTAAAGAAAATCGACTCGGCCATTTTCGGCGAACCGGGCGAATACCTCCCGCAATCTCGCCACCGTGCCATCCCACAACCGCGAATCCGGGCGTGGGAAATAGGACGACGACGCGGCGCGCCCTAGAAGGCTTGGCCAATCGAGCGATTGCGCGTTCGGAAATACGTGCAATTCGGGCTCGTCCGGACCGAGAAAGGACGCGATTTCTTCGCCAGGCAGGTCTTGATGCCGGACCTCCCGATAGGATGGAAGCGATTCCAAGAGATCTTCGTAGGCGTGGAGGAACGGCGTCGAATCCTCCTGCCGACCGTGCCAAATGAGGGCCGCCCATCCACCGGGTTTAAGGACGCGCAGGCATTCTGCGCGGGCGCTGGCGCCGTCGAACCAGTGGAAGGCTTGACTGGCCGTGTACAGATCGATGCTCGCCTCTGGCAGTGGCATGCTCTCGGCCGTCGCGTCGACACTCGTGAACCCTTCGATGCCGCCAAGGGCTGTTTCTGCCGCCGCTCTCATGGGTTGGTTAGGCTCGACCGCCCATACCTTGGCACCTCGGTCGAGCAACAGCTTGGTCAGGATCCCCGTGCCGCTCCCCACATCGGCAACCCGAGTCTCCGCAGCCAACCCGCATCGCTCGGCAAGGAGATCGAGTACCGCTGGTGGGTAGCCGGGCCGGTGGGCCACATATTCCGCGACTCGGTCGGAAAATCGCTTCGTCGAGTCCACGAAGAGACCATACCGCGCGGCATACTAGGTTCTCATGAAGCCTCGCGCCCTTCGGCCCGGCGATACGATCAGCCTCGTCTCTCCTGCGTCAGCGATGGAGCCCGCGAAAATTGGGGGGGTGATCCGGGTGCTTGAGGGGGAGGGCTATAAGACGAAGATCGGCGAGAACGTCTTCGCTGCGAACGGCTTCCTCGCGGGCACGGACGAGCAGCGTGCGAACGATCTCCAGCAAGCCTTCGACGACCCCGAATCGTCTGCCGTGCTGTGCACGCGGGGCGGATACGGATGCGCCCGGCTGATCCCCCACCTCGACCTCGACCGCATCGCGGCGAGCCGGAAGATGTTTCTCGGGTTCAGCGACATCACTACGCTGCACCTCGCTCTCAATCGCCGCGACCTGCCAACCGTGCACGCGCCGATGGCCCTGTCCTTTTCCATCGACCGCGATGCGTGGGTCTTGGATTCATTCCTTCGGGTTTTGCGGGGGGATGACCCTGTTGTGGCCGATGCACCGGTGGGGCGGACGATCGTGGCAGGCGTCGGCGAAGGGCCGGTTACCGGCGGTTGCCTCTGCCTGCTAACCGATTCGATAGGGACCAACGACTCTTTCGATGCCAAGGGAAAGATCGTGCTGATGGAAGACGTGGACGAGTATCCCCACCGCGTGGACGCGATGCTCACTCATTTGATCAACACGGAAATCATTCGGAAGGCGGCCGGGATCGTCGTCGGCGAGATGACCCGAACCGATGATTGTCAGGACTCCACGATCGGGACGTTGCCCTGGCGCGAGATCGTGACCGAGCGGCTCGCACCTCTGGGAATTCCGATGATCTTCGACTTTCCCTTCGGCCACGTGAAAAACATGTTGAGCCTGCCTCTTGGCATCCGGGCTCGGCTCGATGCCGATGCGGGCACGCTCACCTACTTGGAGCCCCTATGCTCGTAGCGCTCGTCGCCCTTGCCTCGGCCGGTCAAAGTTCGCCGCTCCAGATTTGGGAGAAACCGATCGCGCCCGACTTGGTTTATCGGGAAGAGATCGACTCGGGCGCCCCCCGGATGGTTCACATCTTACGCTTCAGCCCGGGCGGGGGTACCAAGTTGTCTGCCGAACTGCCAGGCGGAGTGATTTACAAGATCGACGCGAACAAGGGTCGCGCGACGGTTTCCGACTTGATGAGGCGAACGGGCGCGGTGGCGGGGATCAATGGCGACTTCTTTCCCTTCACCGGCGATCCGCTCGGGCTGATGGTGCATCGGGGTCAACTTCTCAGCGCGCCATACGTCGTACACAGTTCTCCGTTCGTAAGCCGCCCGGCTCTTGCTTGGACCGAGGGCCAGTTCAAGTTTGCAACTTCGATTCATTTCCTGGGCGACGCTAAAATAGCCGACGGTCCTTCCTTCCACTTCGACGGATTGAATCAGGAGTGCGGCCAGAACCAAATCTGCGTCGAGACGCCAACGGCCGCCTTCGCCCAAGCCAAGGCACCGAACATCCATCTCGTCGTTAAGATCAGCAAGCTCAATCCAACGCTGGCGGGCGAGGGTGTGGGCGAGGTCCGCGCCGTTTTCAGAGATCAGACCAACGTGCCAGTTCCCGAAGGCTACATCGTCTTGACCGCGACCGGCAACAAGGTTCCCCTGCTCGAAAGGGCCGCCTCGGGATCACAAGTGGTCATCCACTGGAGCGTCTCCGGGCTGAATATGGCCCCCGACGAGGCGATCGGCGGAGGGCCGATGCTCGTGCGAAACGGCCATCTTGCAGTCGATGCCAAAGAGGAAGGTTTCGATCCGGGATTCACCGAGAAGCATCATCCCCGAACCGCGATCGGCCGCCGCGCCGACGGAGAGCTTTGGTTCGTGGTCGTAGACGGCCGGCAAAAAATGAGCGACGGCATGTCCCTCCCCCAACTCGCCCAGTGGTTCCTCGACCACGGCTGCGTGGACGCCATGAACCTCGACGGCGGCGGATCTTCGGCGATGAACCTGTTCGGCGCGCTCGTCAATCGTCCCAGCGACGGTTCGGAACGGCCCGTGGCAAACGCCCTCGTCTTCTACTCCCCCCTGCCCGCTGCCTCCGCCGACGGTTTGTCAATTTCAAATCCGGGGCAGGCAGAGGGAGAAATCGAAAGCCACCTGAAAGTCATTACTGCAACCGGAGCCTTCATCCCGAACGCCGAGATCGTCTGGAGCTGCAGAGGAGCAGCGTGGATCGACCAGGGGGGAACCCTACATCCGCTGGCGAAAGGTGACTCAAAGGTGACCGCTTGGTGCCGGGGCGCGATGCTCACCCGGACGATCACCACGCGCTGACGCGGTTAGACTTCCGGAGTCGGCAGGCCCCGCCGGATGCCATACTCTACCGATGGCGAACGTGCTGCTGGACGCGGGGGATGTGCGGCGCACCCTTGGCCGGATGGCTCACGAGATTTTGGAGGCGAACCAGGGCGCGGAAGGCCTGGTCGTCATCGGCGTCCTGCGGCGTGGCTGGCCGGTCGCCAAGCGGATTGCGTTCCTGATGACCCAGATCGAGGGCACCACTGTGCCGTGCGGCAAGGTCGATATTTCGAGCTATCGCGACGACCGGAAGGGCGAGACCGATGCCACCGACATCCCGTTTGATCTGAACGGTAAGCGCGTAGTGCTGGTGGACGAGGTCATCTACACCGGCCGCACCATTCGCGCCGCGCTCGACGCGCTCATGAAGCATGGTCGGCCGAGTTCGGTCCAGCTTGCCGTGCTCATCGACCGGGGACACCGGGAGCTGCCGATCAATCCGGATTACTGCGGGCGGATCTTTCCGACCGAGAAGGACGATCACATTATCGTGAAGATGAACGAATTCGACGGCGAGGACGCGGTGGTACTGGAGCCCGCCGCCGTTGAGGCATAAGAGGCTTAATGGGGAAACACTTACTCGGCATCAGAAACCTGGACCGCGAGGACATCGAGGAGCTGCTCGGAAGCGGCGCCGAGTTCAAGAAGCGCGTCACCGACGGCAAATCGGTGCCCGACCTCAAGGAGTTCGTCCTCGGCATGCTGTTCTTCGAGAACTCCACCCGTACCCGGGTCTCCTTCGAGCAGGCCGCCCACTATTTGAACATGAAGACGGCGAACTTCACGACGAGCGGCTCGAGCATGAGCAAAGGCGAGACGCTGAAGGACACGATTTTGACCCTGCGCTATGAACGCCTGAACGGGCTCGTGATGCGACACCGGGCGTCTGGAACGCCGTCATTGGCGGCGCGGT
The DNA here is from genome assembly GCA_038238735.1 of Fimbriimonadales bacterium. GTDB lineage: Bacteria > Armatimonadota > Fimbriimonadia > Fimbriimonadales > Fimbriimonadaceae > JAFDWR01. The sequence goes on from JBBSFL010000010.1 coordinate 7,834, forward strand.
TCTTCGGGGGACCGGTGATCAACGCAGGCGACGGCCAGCACGAGCATCCCACTCAGGCTCTGGCCGACGCGCTCACTATTCGGGAAAGAAAGGGCGATCTTGAAGGCTTGACGGTTGCCATCGTCGGGGACGTCGAGCATTCGCGAGTGGCCCGCTCGAACGCTTGGCTGCTCCATAAGATGGGCGCCGAAGTCCGCTTCGTTGGCCCCCGAACCCTCATCCCCGCCCACACCGCGATGCTGCCCGGGAAGGTTTTTTACGACCTTGAGAACGGCCTCAACGGAGCCCAAGTGGTCATCGCGTTGCGGCTGCAGAAGGAGCGAATGCTCGAAGGCATGCTCTCCAGTGTGACCGAGTACGCGAAGATGTACCAGGTCAACCGCGAGAGCCTCAAGTTCGCCGAGAAGGACTGCCTCGTCATGCACCCCGGCCCGATCAATCGCGGTGTCGAGGTCGACGATGTCGCCGCCGATGGCGAGCGCTCAGCCATCCACGACCAGATCGAAAACGGAATTTTCGTCCGAATGGCCGTCCTCAACTGGGTGTTCTGCGGCGAGTCGAAGGTGAAGAAGAAGAAGTGAGAACTCTACTAAAAAACGGCCGCATCCTCGATCCGTCCCAGGAACTGGACGTCGTCGGCAGCCTTCTGATCGAAGACGATCAGATCGTCGAGGTCGGCGAGATCTCCGATGACAGCGACATAGACGAGACCTACGACTGCGAGGGGCTTTGGATTTGTCCTGGCCTGGTCGACGTGCACACTCACCTCCGCGAGCCCGGCGACGAGCACAAGGAGACGATTATTACGGCGACCCAGGCGGCCGCCGCAGGCGGCTACACGACCGTGTGCTGCATGCCGAATACGCGGCCGCCGCTCGACTCGCCGTCCCTCATCGACTTCATCCTCGACAAGGCGGCTTCTCCCGAAGCGGGCGGGGTCTTTGTGGCGCCCGTCGGAGCGCTGACCGTTGGAATGAATGGCGAGCAACTTGCCGACCTCGCGGCGCTGAGGAAGGCGGGCATCGTCGCCGCGAGCGACGAGCAGTTTCCCATTCAGAACTCGCTGGTGATGCAGCAGGCGATGGAGATGTGCGTCCAGCTCGACCTACCCATCATGGCCCACTGCGAGGACACGTGCCTGAGCAACGGCGGCAGCATGAACGAGGGCGCGATGTCGGCCATGCTCGGCCTGAAAGGCATCCCCCGAGCTGCGGAAGAGATCGCCGTGATGCGTAACTGCATCCTGTCGCTCAACAGCGGCTGCCAGCTCCACATCATGCGCGTCAGCAGTTGGGGCGCGGTGGAGATGATCCGCCAAGCCAAGTATCTCGGCGCGCCGGTCACTTGCGAGATCTGCCCGATGCACTTCACCTTTACCGACGAGGCGATCGGCGACTTCGACACCTCGTTCAAGACTTTGCCTCCGCTCCGCACCCAAGTCGATCTCGACATCATCTTCCAGGCCCTGCAGGATGGAACGATCGACATCATCGCGAGCGACCATTCCCCGCACGCGTCCTACGAGACCGAGGTCCCATTCGAGGAAGCGCCTTTCGGCGCGACGGGACTGGAAACCACTGTCGGGGTGACGCTGACCATGCTCACCCACAAGGGCTACCTGTCCCCGCTCGAGACGATCAACAAGCTTAGCACCAAGCCGGCCCAGATTCTTCGTCTGGAAGCGGGGACGCTCCGGCCCGGCGATACGCCTGTCGCCACCGTGGCGGTCATCGATCCCGACTGCGAGTGGATTTGCGATCGCAACAAGTCATTCAGCAAGAGCAAGAACTCGCCTTTCCACGGCATGAAGCTGAAGGGTAAGACGATGCTGACTTTCAGCGGCGGCGAGATCTACCGCGACGCGCTCTTCTCCTCCGAGCGGTACTCGATCACCGAGTGAAGGCTCGCAACCTTCTTGCTGGCCTGCTTCTCTTGCTTGCCGGATGCAAAACCGGCCAGCTCAAGGACCCGAATGATCCGGCCGACGCCGGTTCGCTCGCGCCAGAGGTTCTGCGCCAAAACCTCAAGGGCGTTTCAGACATGCTCAACGAGCGCCAGGCGAAGGGCGAGATCGCTGCCGCCGAATACAAGGCGCTGATCGAGAAGGCGGCCAACGAGCTGCTGGCGAAGGTGAATATCGACAAGGTCGCGCCCTCGCTGGCGTGGCAATATGTCGAGGTCCTGCGTGCTGCGGAGCGGTGGGAGGATGCGCTTCGCTTCGCTAAGGTCGCGGTCAAGGACGCTCAACGGGGCAAAAACCCGGACCGGCTGGTCAACGATACGCTGCGCCTCGCACAGGCGCTGGCGAAAACCAGGCACCCCGAAGAGGCGATCCAGACGGCGCGGACGGTTTTCAACGCGGGTCCGACCGACTCCGGACCGATCCTCCCGTCCACGCTCTACGAGATCGTCCCCGCCTTGGAGGGCCAAGGGCACGAAGTCGAGGTGGCGAAGCTGCTGGAGGATGCCATCGCCTGCCACATGAGGACCGTGGTCGATCCGAATGAGCAGCATGGCCAAGAGTTCCTCGCCGCCCGCCCAACCCACGTCCGCCGGGCCTGGCGCCTGATCATCAAGCTCTACAACGCTTCTGGCCACCGCGACATGGCCGAGGCCGCCGCCAAGCGGGGCCAGGCGATGATCGACGGCTTCGGGCGAGCCTAAATCGCGCCGGTTTGCGAGCGCGAATAACCGTCCCCTGACTCGTAAGTTCACAGATTCACAGATTCACATCACATTTTTCGATTCCACTTTCAGGATCGCAAGTTCCATGCAGCTAGCACGTTCCCGAAATTCCCGAATTTCCGGACCAACATGGCGAAGCGGCTTTTCTAGGGGTCGAACAGAATCTGGCGATGGCTCTGTCATCGTTCTTTGCGACGGCATTCTGAGTTTTCTGAGCGCTTGGGCGTCTCTGGTCGGTTGTTCTGAACATCGGGGAACTTGCCAAGGTATGGGAAATCGAGGTTTATCCCTATGTATCTGAGATGCGCTTTTGTCAATTAGCCATCGGAGGAATATCCTGGAGGACGCGGACTAACCCGTCGTGGGTCTTATAGACAAGGTTGACCTTCTTCAAAGATCGTGGCGCTTGGTGCAGGAGCAAGTAATGATTAGCCTCGCCCCGTTCCTTGGTCTGTAACAACCTGCCATGCGCTTCGGTAATCTCGATCCCCTTAAGTCGGGGAAGGCGACGGTCGACCGGCCGGTGCAAGCGGCGCTTCTGATGGCCCAGCGGGGACGAGCTTTGTCAGGTTCGGCTCCAACCGGTCGCGCTTAATAGGCACGGTTAGATCGGCGTCGCAACGGCAAGATCATCCCTTGGCTGCTTTGAGTCGAGCTATGACCATGGGGCGAGTGTCGGGGCCGTAGAATTTGTTCTTGGGGCCGGGGCTCCACGTGTAGCCGTCGAACGTGCCGTCGGGATTCGTGTAGATGCGGAAAGTGCCCCGGCCGAGCCCGCCGTTCTTGATTCCCGGTCCCTGGTAGCGGCTGTCCGTGCTGCCGTGCGGTGAGGACGTTTCGTCGATAACCGCGACCTCCCACTGCTCGGTTTTCGGCTCCAGCGGCTCGGTGGCGGCGTGCTTCTTGGGAAGGCTTTCGATCAGCATGGCGTGACCCGTGTTGTCGGAATCGACCGGATACTTCATGACGATGAAGTCGCCGGGAAGCACGTCGGCGATTCTGCCGACGGGGTCGAATCCTTTGTGCCCTTGAATGGCATCGTAGAGGTCGCCCGCCAGAGGGCGCTTCTTGCCGGTCTGATTCTCTAGCCATTCTCGGCTGATCCAGGAGTAGCTGTGGCGGAGCAGCAGGTCGACGAAGCCACTACAATCGGTTCGGCACTCGGCCCCTCCGCTGTCTTCGGGCCAGTGGACGAGGCTCGGCCGGTGGCGGTATTCGGTCTGTTCGGGCTTGATCGCGTCGGCAAGACGAACCGCCTCGCGCAAGTGCGGCGGCTCGGAGTCTGGCGCCAATCTCGCGGAAGCCAAGGCGGCCAAGGCGGCAATCGTGAGCGTAACAGATCGAAGTTGTCGTAGGTTCATGCGGTCTCAGATTCTGCCCCCGGGAATTCGACTCGGCGAAAATATCGGCCATCGAAATCTCCGCTTCGAGGCTGCGAAAACGGGCGTCTAGCTCGAGGCTGCGGTAATCGTGATAGATCCAACTGCCCGCTTCCATTGTGAAGACTTCGACTTCCGGTGCGTCCTGGGCGACGATAACATACTCGCGAAGGGCGTCCAGACCGCGATAGTGGGCAAAGTTCGCTCCCCGGATCGAAACGCTCAATGAACGGCGAGAGAATCTCGACGATAAGGGTTGGGTTGAGAAGGCTGTCGAAGTGCTCGTCGAGGAGGTCCGGCTTACCGCAGACGACGGTGATGTCGGGGTAGGCATAGAGGCCAGTCGCGGAGACAGCGACCCGAAGGTCGCTTCCGTGGACTTCGCACCCTTTACTTCCGATCCGGGTTCCCAGGCCGACCATTAAATTGGAAGCTATTCGGCTGTGGGCGAGGCGGACACCCGACCTCGCCAAGATGATGCCATTCACCAACTCGTGCTTCTCCGTCGCTTGGCGCTGGAATTCGAGATACTCCTCGGGAGACACCGGCGCGTGGGGCATGGAGGCCATTGAGTTAGCTGCGCTTGCCCTGGTCGAGGTTGACCATGGTGCCCATCAGAGTCTTTTCGGCTCCAGACTGATCGCCACTTTGGAGGGCTCGGAGGGCCATCGTGACCTCTTGGGCGTCCTGGGTTCGACCTTGCTGGACGAGCAGCATCTGCGTCTTCTGGAGCTCTTGTACGGCACCCATCTGGGTTAGTTGACCGGTTTTGAGGCCCATGATCGTTCGCTCTACGACTCGACTCGCGGCGGCAACCTGGGCGGCTTGGGCCACGGACGGGTGGACGGGAGAAGAGTATTTCGCGCTATCGGCGCTGTACTCCTGGACGAGATCGAGATCGACGGATTCCGACTTGCCGGTGAGCATGTCGTCGTAGGTGAGCTTCCCGGCGGCGACCCGGTAAGCGCCAAGGGGGTGGTTGGGGTATTCGAGGTCGATCACCTGGCTAATCGTCGAGCCCCGTTCGAGGTCGGTCAAGTCGATGGTGACTTCCCCGCTGGTCGCCTGCTGGGGTCCACGCATCGTGACCCACCTCGCCAACTTGAAGTTTAACTTGAGGTTGCGGGCGGTGACGGTCATTAGCTTTTCGAGCTCCGTGCGAAAGACCTCAGGGATGAGTTGGGGCTGCGGGATGTAGTAGTAATTTCCGCTGGCCCGCTTCGCCATCGCGGCGAGAAGCTCCTCGTTGTAGTCCGGGCCGAATCCGAGGAAGGTGCAGGAGATGCCGCGATCCTTGATCTCGCCAGCCTTTTGCACGAGCGAGGGGAAATCCTTGATGCCGGCGGTAGGGTCGCCGTCGGTGAAGATGATGAGCCTCGTCGCGCGGCCCGCGTCTTCGGTGTTGACGACCTGCTGCATGGCGAGCGAGAGTCCATCGTACAGGTTGGTAGTGTTGCCCGGCATCAGGCGCGCGATGCCGTCTTTGATCGGCTGCTTGCTAGAGACCCGCTGGGGCGGCATCAGGACATCGACGGTTTCCTCGAAGGTGACAATACTGAGGATGTCGTTCGGGGTCAGCATGTCGACGACGTAGGTGCAGGCCTGCTTGACGTAGTCAAGGGGCGGGCCTTCCATGGAGCCCGAGCGGTCGATGACGAGACAGAGATTGAGCGGCGTGCGAGCACCCGAGGCCGCGCTCAGCCCCGGAGTGCCGCCGGCGGCGATCTCGATCAGGAACTGTTCTCGAGCCGGCCCGTTGGCCATCGTCGCTTCTCGACCCGCGATCACCGTGATATCGAGCGCTTTGCCGTTCGGCATCATGGCGGGCATGGCGCTGGTCTTCTGGGGGTCGAACGCACCCATCGCCTGAGTGCGCATCGGGTCGTACGCGCCTGGCCCGGGCGTCATCACGGTCTTATTCGGGTCCATGTGGCTTTATTGTAGCCAGTTGATGGTTTTGCGCGATCTGCATTGCGTTACCGCAAGCTCAGACGGAGCCGTCGCGCTCCGAGGCTTCCGTCCAAACCGGCCCTTACATCGTGAACGGGAGGGTAAGACCTCGCTTTTGGGCGACGTCCCTTAGGAGCTTTCGGCCGCGGTGGATGCGGGACCGGACCGTTCCGATCGTTGTTCCCTGCAGATCCGCGATCTCGGAATAGCTCATCTCATTGATGTCGCACATTTCGATCGCGATCCGATAGACCTCGGGCAACTCGTTGAAAGCGGCTCGGAGACCGGCGCGGAATTCGTCGTAGAGTGCCTCGTCGTCGGGGCCGGGGCCCTGGTCGGCGATGGGCAGCTCTTGGACCTCGCCGTCGTTCGGCGAGATCATCGAGTTCAGCGACTCGGCTTTGCGGATCGGATTGTCGCGGCGGCGCGAGTCGAGATAGGCTCGCTGCATGATGCGGAGCAGCCAGTTCAGGAACGGCCGTCCGGGCATGTAGCTGTCGAAGCCGCGCCAGGCCTTGACGAAGGTCTCTTGGACGAGATCCTCGGCGTCAGAGGAGTTGCGCGTGAGTTGCAGAGCCATGGAATAGGCACGGCGCTCGGTTTCGGCCATCATGGCCTGAAAGCGATTGAAGTCGGACTCGGTGCGTGCGGCGAGGATGTCTTCGACTTCAGCGATTAAATTCATTTTCGGGCTCTCCAACCTTCAAAACAATTATGGCATGGCAAAGTTGGCCACGCCGGGACCGTACTCATTAGAAGGCTCAGGCCACACAGATAGTTCCAGGAGCGTATGCAACCTGCGACCGCTTTTGTCGTCTGTGTTGTAATCTGGTTTTGCCTCGCTAAGTTTATGAAGTTCATCGTTATCACCCAAGATCGCGAAATAGAGGATTCGGCGCGCAAGGGATTACATCCCGAGGACACGACCGAATTTTTTTCGGACTGGCAGTTGGCGCTGGACGGTTGCGAAGGGACGGACCTGCTGTTCGTCGATATGCTGGCGACTTTAGAGGACCCCAATAAGATTGCCGGTTATGAGAATTTTGCTTTGGCGAAGATGCGGCATGCGAAGGCGAAGGACGTGAAGGTAGTTCTGATCTCGCCGCCCCAAGAGTACGAACTGGACTTCATGGCGGGTTGGCCCAATTTCGTGTTCCTCCATTACCGGCGGCCCGTGGACTATAAGATTTTCCGCCGGGCTTCGACCTGGGTCTAGGTGCGCCATGTCGCTTCGGGCTTGGATCAGCCTTCCTAGTTTCAGATTTTTGCCGATCTTGGGTGCGCTTCGTCGACCGTTTTTCTCAGCCGCTCCACGCTGACGTGGGTGTAAATCTGGGTGGTGGCCAAGCTTTCGTGGCCGAGTAGCTGCTGTACGGATTTGAGGTCCGCGCCGTTGTCCAGCAGGTGCGTTGCGAAGGAGTGCCGCAGGGTGTGGGGACTTACGCTGGGCGGGAGTCCGGCTCGCAACGCCCACTTTTTCACCACGGTCTGGAGGCTCCTGGTGCTCAGGGGCTTGCCTTCTGGATTCGTAAAAAGGTTGTCGCCTTGTATCGGACGGGTTCTCTCCTGTTCCAGATACGCAACTAGCGATCGGCGGCAGGATTCACCGAACAGGGAAAGCCGGTCCTTGTTTCCCTTGCCGTGGACCCGGACCGTGCCTTCCCGCATGTCGAGGTCCCCAACGCCGACGGTTACCACTTCCGTGGCGCGCAGGCCGGCCGCGTACATGAGCTCCAACATGGCGCGATCCCGTAACGGCGTCTTACCCTCGAACGGAAGATCAAGGAACTCCGCCGCTTGGTCTTGGGTGAGGGCTTTGGGCAGACGGCGATGGCTTATCGGCGCTTCGAGCGACTCGGTCGGGTCCGACTCGATCTTGCCGACTCGCTTCAGGAATTTTGCGAAGGTCCGTAGGGTGGACAGCTTTCGGGCCCGAGTGGTCGGGGTGCTTCCGTATTTGCGCAGGTAGAGGCGAAGCCGGTCGGGGGTCAGCAAAAACTCACCCTGTAGGGAAGTCGCAAGCTGCGAGAGGTCGGCTCCGTAGGACCGGACGGTATTGGGCGACCGTCGAGTCGCAAGGTGATCGAGAAACTCCTGGATCAGTGCGTCGAGCACGGATATAAGTGTAGCTTCGCGGCACCCCCGCACTCAGCACGCTGCACCTAGTGCGTAGGGGCCTTCGGTACACTATAGGGGTGACCGCGAAGAAGCTCTCGAAACCGGCGTGGTGGAAGAACACCTATTTTTGGATCGCCGGGATCATGTTCCTCTTGGCGGTACTTGGGCTCATTTTGGGAGATCGCACGATTCGCGATCCCGGTCAGAAGCGCGAAGGTTTGCTTTGGCTCCTCTATCTCGGAGCGGCGGCCGTCATGCTTGTCAACGGATGGCTCAGCCACCGCCAGACGATTCAGCACTACAACGAGCACATCGATTCCACGGAAAATTCATGATTACTTGCAGCGCCTGCGGAAAACCGATCGAGAGACTGCCCGAATGGCTCAGTCGCGTTACCGCCGAATTCATTTGCAATAACTGCCCGAACCGGCAGACGAAAAACATCGCGTTCATCACGCTCGAGACTCCGACGGCCATGAAGGTCGGCGAGAATCCGGACGTCGAAGAGGAAGCGGCCGACGAAGAAGAAGAGAGCTAGGCGACGCGCATACGCCGGAGTTGGCAGATCACTTCGCGCGGCGTTTGATGAAGGCCAAGCTCTTCGCAAACGGCCGCCTTGATTTTTCGGGGCGTCCAGTCCGCAGTGTCGGAAATCGTGATGTGCGCGGTGAGCTGATCACCGGACCAGAAGACGGTGGCGTCGACGATTTCCGGTTGGCCAAGGAGAAAGCTTTCCGTTAATCGAGTGTCGACGCCTCCGGGCGGTGCGACTTCGGCGATTCTTTGCGTCCGCAGCACGTGCATATCAGCGTTTTCGGCTGCGTGGGAGTCCTGCTATAGGGTCGCGCGACAAATCCCGCAAGGATGCGCGGATTTCTAGACTTTGGCGATCACCAAGCTTTCCTTCCTTGTGAGCATGGTGGTGACCCACGCTTTGGCGCCAGTATCCCCGGAAACATGCTCGGCGGCCATCTGGGCGGTCCGTTCAGTTGGGAAAAAGGCGAAAACGGCGGCCCCAGAGCCTGTGAGACCGGCTCGGCCCCCCTTGCAGTTCAGGAGCTGGATGAGCTGGCGGCATGCTTCGGGGGCGACTTCGAGGAAGTCGTTGTGGATCAAATTCGTCGGTTCGTCGATGCCGCCCGGGACTGAAGTTCCGGGTCCGAATGCGGCCTGAAGCCCGCGCTCCTTCTGAGCGTCCAGGACGGCGAACATTTCCGGCGTTGAACAGGCCACGTCTTTAGGCATCGCTATGACTAGCCACTGAGATGGCGAATCCGGCAAGGGGGTGAGGCGCTCTCCGTAGCCCGCTCCATGTGCCCGGCCTCCCACCAGAAAGAAAGGAACATCGGCGCCGACCGCGCTAGCGACCGCTGTAAGTTCGCTGGCGGCAATGCCGCCCCCAACCATCCTGCTTGCCGCACGTATCAACCCGGCAGCGTCGCTGCTGCCTCCGCCCAACCCAGATTGGGCCGGGATGCTTTTGGTGAGATGGATGTCGAGGGGCGGGAGGTCCACGACCTCCTTTAACAGCCGCAAGGTCTTGGCCAGGGTGTTGTCGTCCGGTAGGTGCTCCCAATCGGAAGTGATGCGATTTTCGTGGGCGGGCTCGATGGTGAGGGTGTCGGCGAGGCCGATCGCCTGGAAGATGGTTTCTAGGGAGTGGTATCCCTTGGCGTCACGCGGTCCTACCGCTAGGTAAGTGTTGATTTTGGCGGGGCAAGTGACGACCAGCTTCACTTCTTCACGACGCTGAATATTTTGATTGCTAAGCGAGTGAACCCTACGGTGGGTGCTCCCTGCTCGATGCTGCACCCCGTCAGCTAGATCCACTAGAGTTGGAGCGGGGCTCAGTCCCGAATCGCGCGATCGAAGGCCACGTCCTTCCCCGAAAGCCAATCGCGAAAATAGCGTGGCACCAGGATCTGGGGCGCGACCCAAACGCGGACGTCGGCCGCCGGGGTGTTCTGCCAAAAGAGATTTGAAATGCCGCCAGACATATTCGTGCATCACAGGGTCAACACGCTACTCTCGCCGATGAAGTTCTGCTGCGATGAACTGGGCTCTCCTACGATCGTCGCGGCCGTGTAGCGCTCCAACTGATCCAGGAAGCACTCCAAAAGAATCCCAGAACGGCTAACGTTCCTTGTTATGTCGCCCAGGCAAATGCCCTTGAGTTAGCTTCCGGGACCCTGCTCGATGTGGATTTCCGGTTTGTCCGGTTGGACGGCGATCGTTTTTGGATAGGGCGAGAGTTCCAGCTCTTCCAGGGCGTGGTCGATCGAGGCGAGTTGGAGCTTGGCTTCGGTGAGGGCCTCTAGGAAGTCGTGGCTGGAGAGCTCAGGGCTCTTGCCTACAAGGCGATAGCCGAGCATCTTCATGCGGAGGGTGTCCACCGTCGTCATGAAGACGGCGCTCTGGGCCTCGGTTCTTTGCACGCCGGCCATCACTCCGGCAAAGCCTTGGCGGTACTCGGCGATGTTCTTGTCAGCGATCCGGTAGAGTTCGTTGGACTGGGGGTCGGTGGTGGGTGGCGACCAGACGGGCGGGACATTGTAGAGCCCCTTCTCCGAGGCATGGACTTCGTTTGAGATGAGGTCGGCGCGGCGCAAGGCGTAGTAGATCGATTCAGCGGTGCGGTCGATCGTCTTCGGGACTTCCAACAGATCCGCCACCTGCTCTCGGCGCATCTTGTTTCGAACTTCGTGGAAGCGCACGAGGCGGTCTTTGCAGCCGGTCCACAGGGCTTCGTAGCGCTTGTTCAGGAAACGCTTCCGGATGCTCGTGGTGTAAGCGTTGGCGACGGTTGCGAGCACCAAGAACCCGATGGTGATGAGCTTTGCCGGTGATACTCCCGGCGAGAACAGAGGGAAATTCCAGAGTAAAAATCCGCCGCCGAAAATGAGCAAGATGCGGCCGGCCGAAACGGTCTCGCGGAGAAAGAGGCGGAGGTCTTGGCGTTGGACGTCGTCCATAACGGACCTTAGGCGATAGGCGGACGCCGCCTTGCATCCGGGAGCGCGGATTCTATCCCGCTCGCGAGGGCGAGGATTGCCTCGTCCTGGAGCGGAGCGCCGAGGAGTTGGAGACCCACAGGCAGGCCGTCGCTGTAGCCGCAGTTTAAGGAGATGGCAGGATTGCCTCCCATGTTCGCGGGAATAGTGCAGTAGTCGAGCAGCTTAAGGGCCATCGGGTCTTGAGAGAGTTCTCCGATCTTGAACGCGGTGACGGGGCTAGTGGGCGAGAGAATCGCATCGACCCCCTGGAGCACGGCGTCGAACTCCTTCCTCATGAGGGTCCGCACCTGCTGCGCTTTTAGATAGTACGCGTCGTAGTAGCCGGCGGATAAGGCATAGGTCCCGATCATGATCCGGGCCTTCACTTCGCGGCCGAAGCCTTCGGCGCGGGTTCGCTCGACCACTCCGATATGCCCGGCACCCTCGCTGCGGGGTCCATATCGAACACCGTCGAACCGGGCGAGGTTCGAACTGGCCTCTGCGGGCGCAATGATATAGTAAGTCGTCACGCCGTACTTGATCGAAGGCAGCGAGACCTCTTTTAGTTCCGCACCTTCGCGTTTCAGGATTTCCATCGCGGCGTGCATCGCGTCGGCGACGCCAGGGGAGATCGCATTGCCCATGAGCTCTTGGGGAATCGCAAAGCGCTTCCCTTTCAGGGAGTTGTTCTTAATCGAGGCGGCGGAGATGGGCGGATGCTTCAGGCTGGTCGAGTCGCGGTGGTCGTGGCCGGAGATGGCCTCGCAGAGGTGAGCCGCGTCTTCCACGGAGCGGGCGAAGGGGCCGATTTGGTCGAGGCTGCTGCCGAACGCTACGAGACCAAAGCGAGAGACCCGTCCGTAGGTCGGTTTGAATCCGACGAGTCCTGTAAGGGCGGCAGGCTGCCGGATAGAGCCGCCAGTATCCGAGCCCAGGGCGAGGGGAGCCAACTCCGCACAGACGGCGGCGGCGGATCCGCCAGACGAGCCTCCGGGCGAGCGTTCGATGTCCCACGGATTGCGGGTGATTTGGAACGCGGAGTTTTCCGTCGAGGTGCCCATCGCGAACTCGTCGAGATTCGTTTTTCCGAGGAGTATCAGCCCCTCGTCCCGCAGTCTTTCGACAACGTGGGCGTTGTAAGGCGGAATGTAACCCTTCAGGATCTTGCTCGCGCAAGTGGTTTCGAGCCCGGCCGTCGACATGTTGTCCTTGAGCGCGATCGGAACGCCGGTGAGAGGACCTGCTTGGCCGCTGTCAAGCTTCTCCTGGGCGGCCTTGGCTTCGCCTAGGACAAGTTCTGGTTGGCACGCCAGATAGGCCTTGTAGGTCTCATCTTGAGACTCGATTCTGTCGAGGTACGCCTGGGCGACTTCTACCGCGGAGAGCTCCCTTGCGGCAAGCTTGCGGGCCAGGTCGACCGCAGATAGCTGCGTGATCACGAGCCGCTAGTCCTCGATGATCGCGGGGACTAGGAAGAGGCCCGCCTTCGTCATTGGCGCCGATCGAAGGGCCATTTCTCGAGTCAGCGACGGCATCACCATGTCTTCCGCCCACACATTTTGCATCGCGATGGCGTGGGTCTGGGGCGACATCCCGCCAACGTCGATCCCTTGGATATCGGAGAAGTGGCCGATTAGCGCGTTAAGCTCGCCCTGAAACGAGACGATCTCCTTGTCATCCAATTCGAGACGGGCGAGGCGAGCGACGTGCCGCACCTCGTCGAGGGTAATCGACATGGGGGGAGTTTAGCACAGCCCCATAATGGAGTCGGGATGCGGCGACCAAGTTTTGGAGTGGTAACGGCGGTCGTGACGATGCTCGCGATCTTTGGCTTCGTCGCCCACTTCCTCCAAGGCCTCGTAATCAAGGGGCGGGCGAACAATCTCGCCTCGGCGCCCGAGCAGTTTTTGGCCCAGGCCGCGGAAGAGCCGATCGACTGGCAGAGGCTCGACGAGCACACATTCGCGCTGGCTCTGAACCGGAACAAACCGATCCTGCTGATGATCGGGTCTGGCGACAGTTATCTGGGGCGACAGTTCGACAAGCTGGTCTTAACGAACGTGGACGTGATCGGCCTCCTTCGTCGCTCCTTCGTGTGCGCTAGGATCGATTCTGATGCTTTGCCTCGCTGGCAGAATGCCTTTTTGCCGCTCACTCGGGCTCGGGGCGACTACCTCGCGGACGTCAACGTTCTCGCGTTAAGCCCGCAGGGCAAACTCTTGGGAACCTTCATGCCAGCGGCCCCCAACGTCTCCATCGACTATCGAACGTTTATCTCCTTCTTGAACTCGGCCGATATTGGCGCGACGCGCTCGGCAGGCGGGACGGATGCGCAAGCCGATGAAGTGGCCGCTCTTTTCCAAGGATCCGGGGGAGCGTTGCCCGACTTCGGTTCGGAAGTCAGCGCATTGGTGCAGTTCGACAATCCGAATGGGGGGTTCCCGAACGGCACGCGTCAGCACCTCATGCCCCTGGCTTGGCGCTATCTCTTGCTCCAAGGCAGGCTGGATGCGTTTCGGGCGTCCGTCGATCCGGTTCTTATCTCCCCGGCGGTCAATTGGATCGACGGCGGATTCTTTCGGTCTTCGCGATCTTCGGACTGGATTCAAGTGGACTTCGACGAATCGTCCGAAGTCGATCTGGAGATGATGTGGACACTGGCCCTCGCAGATGCGGCGCTACGCGATCCTTTCTACAGGTGGCTTGCCGAGCGAACCTTCGACCGGTTGATCGATAATTTCGGCCCGGCGGGTTGGATATCCGGATGGCAGCAAGGGGACGAAGGAGCCGAGGATCGAAGCGCGCGCTACTCGTTCCCTCCCCGACAAGTACGCAACCTCTTCCCCGACGAGAAGGAGCGGGATTGGCTCCAGGATTCCCTCGAAATGCGCGTGGCGGTCAACCCGCTGATGACCCCGCAGCTCAAAACTAAGGAGGTTTGGCTGAAGGAGGGCGAGCATTTGGAACGGGTGCTTGCGGTGCTGCGGAACTCCCACGCGAAACCCGGGACTTTCGGTGCGGACGGAATTCCGGAAGTCAACGGCTTGGCGGCGGCGCGTCTCCAGGCCTGCGCTCGGTTGTGGAACGACAAAACACGGCTGGCTAAAGCAACCGATCTCGCTCTGCGGCTGGACACGTTCCTGACGACGGACGATATTTCCGGAAGTGCCTCCACCGGCTTTCGCTCCAAGGGAACGCTGCCTGACTATCTGGCATTCGCGGACGCCTGTCTGGAGACTTTTCTTGCCACCGGGAGATTGGATCGCTTTCGGGAGGGTGGTCGAGTCTTGCGTCGTGCGCTGTTCCTCTTTGCCGGTTCCGAGCCTGGCGTATTCGTGCTCGACTCATCGGCCAAGCCCGTCCCGGCGAATTCAAATCCGCCCGAGCTTCTGGATCACTTCCGCGAGTCGTGTACGGCTTGGGCCATCCGGCTGGCGCTGAGCTATGGGGAGTTGGAGGGTGCTTCGGGGAAAGATCTAACGAGTGCGGCCTACGCGGCGACGTCGCACTTTTCGGGCTTGGCGAACGGTCTTGGGCCGTATGTGGCGGGCTACTTTGGCTCTGCCGCGCGATTGTCGCGGGCCGAGATCGCGGTATGCGTTGGGGCTCGCGCGGACACTTTGGCGCAGGCTTTGTACGAACGCTCGCCTTCGCGGATCGTGGCAATCCAAGGTGGCGAAGTGCGGCCGGATCTAGCGCACCGTCCGGCTGGGATATACATCGTCCGCGGGGCGGAGGTGCTTGGGCCATACACGCTTGAGCAAGCGGCCAGGCTTTTGCCTATGGCCTTTCCCTACGACGCCCCCTTTCCGCAATAGCGGTTTGGGCCATAATCTCTCCCGGAGAGGTCGCATAGTGGTCTAGTGCGCCGCACTCGAAATGCGGTGTGGGGCAACTCACCGTGGGTTCAAATCCCACCCTCTCCGCTCCTATACCAGGTTCGTTTTGAGCCTAGAGCCCGCCAACTCCGATGACGGCGGGCTTATTCGTAAGCTAAGTCGTGTGTTTTCGTAAGTCGAGAATTCGTGATCTAGGCCAGAAGTATCAGGCGGCGATCTCCATGTTGCACGGGGCCTGTCGAAGAACAAAATCGACGGCCCTCTGCGCAAGCGTGGTGGCGCGAATGACTAACCTTTTGTCGGCATGTATCCGCTTCGACCACCCTTGAAGGTATGCCGCGCTGTTATCCACGGTGTTGGTCAGCCCACAGTGTCCGCACAGGCATCGCCGCGCCGAATTCAGCCACCAATTCCTCGAAAGCATAGGAATCCACGGACATTACGCCCTCATCTTCGATCCGTCGTCCAACGCGCCCCATGGTCCAGTGGATGATCTCGTGTTCGGGTCGTCGAGAACGGTCGATTGATCCCTTTTCGTTTGGTTGGCTTGTTGTTGTCTACTCTATTGCGTGGCAAGTAATCCTCCCTGAGCTCGGCTTTCAGAGCCGGTCAACCTGATAGCTGCGAGTTCAGGAGAGATATGGAAAAATCGGTGCGATCCGTGATCGGCAGCGCGCGGATCAGTGGA
>JBBSFL010000011.1:0-23455 GCA_038238735.1 Fimbriimonadales bacterium
ATGTCATTTCGCATTAACACGAACGTAACGGCGATGAACGCTTTGCGTAATCTCGGCACCACGGGTAACGAGTTCAGCAAGTCTATTCAGCGCTTGTCGACGGGTCTCAAGATCAACTCGGCGGCCGACGATCCTGCCGGTCTTATCATCTCGGAGAGCTTCAAGGCTCAGATCTCGGGAATCGATCAGGCTGTGCACAACTCGCAGGACGCGATCAACTACACGAAGACGGCCGAAGGCGCCTTGGACGAGGTGAACAGCCTTCTCCGCGACGCCCGCAGCCTTGCGGTTGCCGCCGGTAACACCGGCACGCTCTCGGCGAGCCAGATCCAAGCGAACCAAAGCCAGCTCAAGTCGATCACCGACTCGATCACCCGCATCGCCAACACGACCCAGTTCGGTACGAAGAAGCTGCTCGACGGCAGCTCAGGCGTGAACGCCTCTGTCACCGACGGGGCGGACGTGGCCTCGATCAACATCGGCGGCCAGATCGGCGCGGGCACCGCGGTCACGAGCAACGGCTCGGTCGCGATCACGGTTACCCAGGCAGCGACGCAGGCGTCGGTCGCCAGCCGTGCCTTCGGCGTGGACGATACGGCGACGGTCGGCGCGACGGCGGGCGGCTTCACGCTCAACGGCGTGTCCTTCAACGTGGCCTCCACCGACACGGTGGCCCAGGTCCGGGACAAGATCAATGCGGCCTCCACCCAGACGGGCGTGGTCGCGGTCACCAACGACACCGGCACCATCACGCTCAAGAGCACGGCTTACGGCAGCCAGGCACGCATCGACCTCACCGACTCCACGGGCGCCTTCTCGGCCGCCGCGGGCTACAGCTCGGCGACCGGTCTTTCGGCCCGTGCCCAGGTCAGCGTCTCGGGCAGCGCCGCGGTTCTCTTCACGGGAAGCCAGAACGGCAACGACGGCCTGACGCTCTCGGACGCCTCCGGCAACAGCATCCGGCTCAACTTGGCGGGTAACTCCACCTCGCTGGCCGGCGCCACCGTCGGACAGGTCGTGGTCGGCAACGCGCAGTTCCAGATCGGAGGCAACGCGGGTCAAACCACGAGCCTCAGCCTGGGCAACTTCGCCGCGTCCAACCTTGGAGCAGGCGCGGTCACCGGCCTCAACCTCTCCAACCTCGACCTCACGACGGCCAGCGGAGCCACAAACTCCCTGCAGGTCATCGATGCGGCCATCGGACAGGTCAGCACGGCGCGAGGAGGCATCGGATCGTTCCAGAAGAACGTCCTCCAAGCCAACATCGTCTCGCTTGGATCGGCTAAGGAGAACCTCTCCGCCACCGAATCCAGCATCGCCGATACCGATATCGCCGAAGAGATGACCAACTACACCAAGCAGCAGATCCTTCAGCAAGCCGGCCTGTCCGTGCTCGCTCAAGCCAACTCCGCTCCCCAGCAAGTCCTTAGCCTCCTCAGAGGTTAAGAACCGGGCCCAAAGGCTCACGAACATCACGGCGCCCCGAGCTTAGACTCGGGGTTTGCCGTTTGTGCGGGACTCGTTTTCCAAACTCGTAGCTGTGCCGCGAGTTCGCTTCCCGCACGCAAGTTTCCAAGCAGAGTCCGTCGCTCGCGGGGCTCGATGAGCAGCTTTAAGTCCTTGCCTTTCACCCTTTCATCGATGGAGACCCAGCGTCCAAGTCCAACCCAGGTGTGCGGATTCGCTCGAAATCCAACTCGCTCGACTGCGGATCGGGCCACTTCCAAGCGGCGATTCTCGCCCAAGAATATTAATCTGTCCGGCTTGACGATTAAGAAGCCAAGGTCCTCGTGAGGATCCAGGGCACTCTTGAACTCAGGTCTCGAAAAGCCAACGAACAAAGCGCTTTCAGGGATCGATTCATTGACGGATAGCTCGCGGCGGAGTTGGCGCTTCAAGAACTCATTTCCCGTAAGCGCTAGAAAGTTCATCGCCAGCCAACCCGCGACCACGGACGCGACGAGCCACCACAGCCCCTGGCCAAGAAACTCTTGGCGTACGATGATGAGGGTCGCTCCCGTTGCCGCCAGTGGAAAGTAAACCAGGGCCGGCAAGATGTTGCCGATCCACTTCTTCCCAGTCGTCCAGACCTTTTCAGCCACCGAGCGCATGATACACTTGCCATCTCCGATGCGCCCCCGCGCGATCCACTTACACTCGATCAATCCTGGGACGACAAGCCTGGCCAAGTTGTTGCGGACGTTCTGTAGCGACGGTTACGGCATCGTTACCGCCATTGATGCGATGGCCGTTT
Organism: Fimbriimonadales bacterium; assembly: GCA_038238735.1. Lineage (GTDB taxonomy): Bacteria > Armatimonadota > Fimbriimonadia > Fimbriimonadales > Fimbriimonadaceae > JAFDWR01. The sequence goes on from JBBSFL010000011.1 coordinate 2,255, forward strand.
TAGGTTTGCAGGGGCTAATTCCCGAGGGTTCTGATATTGAGGTCGAACCTTTCGGGGCCTTCGTTCAGAGCCTTTTGAGTCGCATCAACGTGCCCTCACTCTCTCTTGTGCATAGCGGACATTACACTGCCGCGGTGGGAGAAGCTTGTGCAGAGGCACCGGACGACTCGTTTCTCCACAAATCCCGACGCCACAAAGGACTGCACCGCCGCGTCGGGGATGTTCTGAAGGAGTTGGAACAGCGCGGTCTCCTCGGTGGGTGTCATGGAGGGGAATTCGGCAGAATTCCGAGTCAGTGTGGCGAAAAGCTTAAAGAGCTCGACAAAGTGGCGGCGCATGTGGCCGTTCAGTTAGGGCTTCTTGGAAAGGAATCTCATGCCGCTCAAATCGAAAGATTGCTAGCCTCACTCGGCACAGGAGATCTTCCCAGCAAGGTTCTTGTTCTCCTCGACGCGAATACGTCGCCGAAACAAATCGAAGTGCTGCGATGGCTATCCGAGCACGGAGTCGCCGTGACCGCCGCCTTCCCCAACCACCCAGACCCGTCTACGCCGCTCTTTCAGTGGACCGCCGCGGTATCCGGGATTCTCGGTGCGCCCCAGATCCTTTCAGAAGGGGCACCTACTCCTGTGGCCGCTAACCTATTCTCCCGGTCACCCTCTTTCTTCACGCAGCCAAACATTTCGATCAGGTCCGACCCGGACGTAATGGAGGAATGCGAGAGAGTCATCGGAGAATGCTTGATGATGACCGCCAGCGGTGCTCCGCTGAGCAGCGTCGGCGTCTTTGTTCGAGACCTCGAATCTTACGCCCCGTTCCTGCACGCGGCTGCGGAGAGAGAGGGAGTCCGTCTAAGTTGCCCACGTCGCATACCACTTCTCACGAATTCCTTCGCCAGACTTGTTTCGGAAGTGGTGACAGTCTGCTCCGGGGACGACGTGCGCGGATTGCAGATTCTTGTTAACTCCAGCTATAGCAAGTTGAAATCGCATCAACGCGATGAGATCATATTATCGCTGCGCGAGGCGCATTGTGAGCGCGCTAGTTCGTGGACCAGGGCGGCTGAGCTGATCTCGAAGAACATGGAGGCCCCACGGTATATAGTCGAGATCGTTGCTTGGCGGTCCGAGGCGTTCGCTCAGCGGAGAACCTTACAGGAGTGGCTTCAGCCATTCCGGAGTCTGCTCGGCATCATGCCAAAGGCATCCGAATCTCAATGCGCCGCTAGAGACCAGCGCGCAGCCACCGCGATGAATCGCGTTTTGCAGGAAGTTGCATCCCTCTCTCGCTTGAAGGAGCCGGCTTTCCTCGACTTGGGACAATTCGCCTTGACTTGTGTCGAGCTTTGGACTCACTCGGACGTCAGCTTGCCGGTTTTCGAGGGAGGCCTAACGGTTGCTAATTCGGTCGCCACTCTCGGGACCCGCGACACGATTTATGTGATGGGGATGCTAGAGAACGTCTTCCCTCGCCGCAGACGAGAAGATCCAATTCTCAACGACGACGATCGACGGGAGATCTCAATGGCGTTCGACCTCGAAATGCCTCTGGCTTCCTCGTACGATCGACAAGCTCAGGAACGCGAGGCCTTCTACGAAGTGTGCTGTGGCGCAACTCAGAATCTGCACTGTTCCTACCCGCGCACTTCTGAAGACCGAGAAAATCTCCCTTCTTTTTTCCTCAAGGAACTGGCCGACTGCAGGCTGCCGCCAATTGAAACCTTTCACAATTCGAATGTTCGGGCAGTTGCGACTTCAGTAGCAGATTCGCCTGTCACTTCGACGGCCTCAAATTCGGATCGCGCCGAGTTCTCTCCGTCCACTCCTAATGAGGGCGATGCCTTTCGACCGGCTGAACTCAAGGAGGCTCTTCAATGCGGATTTATGCATTACGCAAAGAGAAGGCTGATGCTTCACAAGAACGATTTTGTAACCCATTGGCATCATCTCAAAACTATTCCCGTAACAGGTCATCTCTCGATAAGTGAAAGCCAAACCAGCGCCGAGGAGACTCTGAACGCAACTTTGGAGGAAAATATTGAGGCGCGGTACGGCGAGTTGCCCCCGTGGGAGGTGCCGCTACTCCAGGCAGGGGGGCGGCGGCTCGTTCGCGAATGGGTCTCTCGAGAGTACGCCTCCCGCAATTCCTGGCCGAAACAGGAGGGATCGATCACACCCGAATCCCGGTTTGGGCAAGAGCTTCGCGCTGACATGGGCAGCGGTGTAGTGCTCACCGGCCGCGTTGCAGCGATCTCCCGACTCGGTGAATACGCGGTGGTGCACATGGTGGAGACTCGAGCCCCAGATCTCCGCTCCGGGCGCTTGGAGGACGCGGACGCACTTTACTACGGGCTCTATCTCATGGCGATAAGCCAGCGGGCGACAAGTGCTGCGGTGGAGGTCGATGGAATGGATGGCAAACGGCTGCTAATGGTCATCCCACGTCTGCCCGGCACGGTTCTGCCGTCGAACACTCGCGAGAGTTTGGAATTCCGCGGCCTCGACGAACACGAGGATCCTTTTGAAGCCAAGAGGGAGTTCTATCAAAGGGTTAAGAAACTGTTAGCTGTCGCAGTAGCTCGAATTCGCACGGGTGATATTCGGCCCAGACCGGGAGACGCTTGTCGGTGGTGCGATTACGGTGAGCTCTGCCGCCGTTCGCTTGATTTTGGGGAGGAGGCGACGGATTTTGACTCAACCCTCAATTCTGCCTAGCGAACTCACGGACGAACAGATCGCCGTGATCCAGTCGACCGCAAAGCGCCTGCGGGTTAGTGCCGCGGCGGGATCCGGGAAGACTCGGATTCTTGTCGAACGATATCTCCGACACGTCCTGCTCGATGGGTACTCGCCTGATGAGATGCTGACGATCACCTTCACCCGTAAGGCCGCGGGTGAGATGAAGGGGCGAATCATCGATCGACTGCGAGAGGCTCGGCGCGAGGAGGATGCAAGACTCGCCGAGAGCGGACCAATTCAGACAATTCATAGTTTCTGCGAATCCTTCCTGAGGGAAAACGCCCTCGAGGCGGGTCTTGATCCTGATTTCGAGATACTTTCCGAGTCCGAGGCGAGCCGATGGATCGATGAGGAGATTCTTCACTTATTCGGAAATTTGCCAGAAGACGATCCTCATGTGGATCGGTATATCCGTGAACTGTCCGGTCGCCGAACCTTTGGATTCCGGTCCAGCGCTTACGAAGCTGTTAAGGGGTCGATCCGAACGGCGCTTGGAAAGCTGCGGGGGGCGAATGTAGATCGGGCGGACCTTCGCAACTTCTACGAATCTCCTGAAACGGCGATCCTTCACTGGCAAGCCGCAGTAGCGGGATCCCTGCGGCCCGAACTTAGGGCGGAGATGTTGGATCAACCCCCAGACATTCCATTCGATGAGCGAATCAGAGTCTCCAGCAAGGCGCTAGGGTTGCGATGTCCCAAAGCCTTTGCGTCCCTCTCGAACCCCGAGCATGAGCAAGAGGCAGCCGAATTGACGGTGGGCCTAGTGTCCCTTACGTTGGGCGTATGGAGCGGACTCGAGAGCCGTATGGCTCGGGAGCAGAAGCTTGATTTTACGGCCCTTGAAGCGAAAGCGGTCACCACGCTGGAAGGTTCGCAGGCGGTCCGAGAGCGCGTTCGGCGTCGCTTCAAGGTTGTCATGGTCGATGAGGCCCAGGATGTTAATCCCGCTCAGCACCGCCTGCTCGATGGCCTCGGCATTGAATATGAGCTCTTGGTCGGCGACTCTCAACAGTCGATCTACGCATTTCGGCAAGCCGACGTGGCACAGTTTCGGGCCAAGGCAGAGTCGGGCACCCATCTTCTTCTAACCCAAAACTTCCGGTCAGACCCCGGCATTCTTAATCTGGTGGACCGAGTCTTTGGGAGTTGGTGGAGCGATTCCTACGTGCCGGTCAACAAGCCTCGAGTACTTGATCCTGAGGTTGCCGACCCACCGAGGTATCCCGGCGTCGAACTCTGGGAGCAAACGACGAAGGACAGCGACCTTACGGCCACCTACGTCCAGGGGTTGATCGAAGCCGGCGAAGATCCTGGGGTCATCGTGGTCCTCGTTCGGTCGAGCCACTTTGGGAGTGAAATGGAAACGGCTCTTAGGAAGGCCGGAGTCGAGTCTCAAATCGTCGGCGAGTCGGACAAATACTATTCCCGGCTCGAAATTCGAGATCTAGCCAACGCCCTATGCTGCCTGACCGACCCGTACGACGACTTCGCATTATTGGCCACCATGCGTAGCCCGATAGTCGGTCTGTCTCTTGAAGCTATTTCCTGCCTTGCCCAGAACAAACCGGTCTTCGATACTTTGGAAAACACGGCCTTGGAACATGTTTGCGATGCATTCAAGAGAGACGCCTTTCTGTTCTGGTTCCTAAGCCTGAGCGAGAATGCGGACAAGTTGCCCGCTTGGGAGGTTTTGTCGACGATCTTTGCTAAGTCTCCTCTCTTTGATAATCTCGCAAAGCGGCCTCGGGCAATTCAAGAGATCGCCAACTCCCGGAAACTTCTGGCCCTGGCTATTGCAGCGCCCACCCTCGGACCGGCCGAATTCGCTAGGCAAATTCGCGAAATACGAGAGTTGCGGCACCGCGAAGGGGAAGCATCAGCTGGGGAAGATCAAACGAATCAAGTCCGCATCATGAATATTCACAAGGCAAAGGGCCTTGAGTTCGACGTGGTCGTTCTCCCTCAGATGTTTGATTCGCTATCGAAAGGCCTCCAAGACATTGAGGTCGACCCACGATTACCGATGGTGGTGGCATCCTTTCGGAAGGGCGCCAAGATTGCATACCGCCAATGGTTGACCGAGGGCCGCCAGGATCGTGAGACCGAAGAGGAGCTTCGAGTGATGTATGTGGGTGCGACCCGGGCCAAGAGGCGACTTTGCATCGTTTCGGGTCCGAATCTTAGTAAAGATTCGCTTGCCAAGCGCCTCGCGAGAATTCTCGACTGGCGGCGGACAGAACCAGAAGGTTTTGACCGCGTTGTTCGGATGCGATCCGCCGACGACCTATAGGCGACGAACGGTAATCTGCTCCCGATGACAACTTTTCTGGCGACTTGGAAGGATCCGGGCCAAGTCGCCATCGAAAATGCATGGACGGCTTATTCAGGCGGCAAATCGCTTGCATCGAGCCTGGTGGCGGGATTGACGGCATGCGAAGAAGACGAACGGTTTCTGCTTGTCGGCCGCGGCTCCTTGCCAAACTCCGACGGAGAACTAGAGCTCGATGCGGCGATTATGGATGGCGCAGACCTTTCAGCAGGCGCGATCTGTGCCTTGCGTGGTATCGGACCGGCAATACAAATTGCGGAGAAAGTCAAAGACGAGACTCCACATATGATGCTCGCGGGCGATCAGGCGAAGCGCTTTGCTATTGAGTGCGGCTTCGAGCCCCGCAATATGATGACCGAGGAAAGTTGTCGCCGTTACGAGGAGTGGCGAAAGGGGCCCGAACATGCGGCTCGATTCGTTCACTCGATCAAGCATCACGGGGATACCGTCACGATGCTGGCCCTTGAGGAACCGGGCCATTTGGTTGCTGCCTCGTCGACCAGCGGAATAGCCTGGAAGCAGCCCGGCAGAGTTGGTGACTCTCCCATCGTCGGCGCCGGGGTGTACGCCGATGATGAAGTCGGGTGTGCGGGGGCGACCGGCTTAGGCGAGGAATTGTGGAAGGCGTGCGCCTCCTTCCGGGTTTGTGAGGCAATGCGTCGCGGACTCTCCGCTCAGGAGGCTTGCGAAGACACGGTTCTCCAGATGCTTCGAAGACAACCGGCAGCAACTAAAAATCCTTGCGTCGTTCTTGCTTTGCGTCGCGATGGAGATGTGGGCGCCGCAACTACGCACGGGGAGTTTGAACTCTGGATCGGACGTGACGGGATGAGCGAAATGAAGACGTTCAGCCCGCTAGGTTGATTAATTGACTCCATCTGAAGTTGCTCGCAGCATTGAGGAAACACGTGGAGTCTCCTTGGTCGAACTTTCAAAGTCTTTCGATTGCCCGGAGGATCTGATCGAGCCAGTGCTAAAGTTGCTCCTTATCAGTGACGAAATAGTCTCGATCGGGCATCGGTTTTATGTCTCGGGCGCATATCAGACCGCAAAAGAGGAGATGAGAGACGCGATCCTCCACCTACATCGCCGCTCGCCAGCCACATTAAGTGTCTCGCTCAAGTCTCTGTGGAGTTCAGGGCGACATCAAAGTTCTCGTCCCCTTTTGGAGGCGGCACTAGAAACAATGGTTGAGATCGGCGAAATCTTGCGTCTTGGCGACCGAATAAAGCTTGCCGAGTTTGAACCACGGCTTTCGCTGCGGAGACTGCGGTTCTTGGAGGCAGTCAAAAACGAGCTGGCCACGAACCCGCTCCAGCCACCGACCTTAGTCCAAATATCGCTCGGCGTTCACGCCCCTGTGCAGGCAGTCAAAGATGCTCTTGACGATTGCAAACTTCTGGGCGAGGTCGTCGAGATCGCCGCCGAGGTCTATTTTTTGACCACCGAAATGAACAAGCTAATGGAACGACTGAGCGGAGATTTTGGAACTGCTATATTCTCAAGGAAAGATTTCAGAACTTATCTCAAACTGAACCGTGCTCATGCGGATCCGATATTTTCCTACCTTCAGTCGCAAGAGATCCTCACAGGCGAAGCAGAAGGATTCAGAATTCAGACCAACTCGGATAGAGCCGACTCCACGGTTTGAGGCTGCATATATACAAAGTCAACGCTCCCATAGCCCTCCAAGAGTAAGCGAGCGGCAATCGATTGCCCCTCTTTCGCTTGAATCTCTAGGCCCGTTTTGGTTTCACGAACGTTAACCTGGAAGGGCGCAATCAGTGCGCGAACGCCCGACACACTGGTGCTCGTGATTCTCAGTTCTCGGCCGATCCCTCGGCGCAAAAGCTCGCTAACCGACCCCGCGAAGGCCACGTCCTGGTTGTTTAGAACGATGACTGCGTCGAAGCGATCGACGAGTTCCGGCCGATTCGTCGTTACGACGAGAACGGCGCCTCTAGAGACGCGCTCCGACAAAAGAGCCAGGGTGCCTGGAAGGGTCCAAGGATCGAGGCCATCGAGACTCCCATCTAGAATGATCAGAGGAGCAGTTCCGCTGAGTGCCTCGATCAGACTGCAAGCTTGTCTCTGAGCGTCGGACAGGTGGGACAGTGGCCTCTGCCTAAGTTCCCAAAGACTCAATGCGGTCAAGACCTCGGCAACTCGCGTAGCGCTTCGCGTCGAACGCCGCGCAAGCCCAAGTGGCTTAGAACGCCTCGGAAGTTCCTCATTGGTTACCAGTTCGATCTTAGAGGGCGCGTGAATCGTGCCGCGCGCAGGTCGCTCGGTCTTAGCCAGTATCGCCGCAAGGCGGCTCTTGCCGGACGCTGCAGGTCCCACGATACATATGGATTGGCCCTGTTCGACCGTAAGAGAAAGTGTATTGCCCTTGGATTGCAGGCCCACGTTATCCAGAGAAAGGACCTCGGGCATGGCTAGAAAGCCTCGGGCAACTCTCTCAAGGCCTTGTCCGACCTCGTGAGTATCTCGATGCCTGCGTCTGTAATTACAACGTCGTCTTCGATGCGTACGCCTCCAAAGCTCTCGATGTAGATTCCGGGCTCGACGGTCCATATCTGACCCACTTCCAAAACGTCGGTGCTGGTTGGCCCCATGCGCCCCCCGTCGTGAACGACGCTGCCCAAACCGTGCCCCAATCCGTGGCCGAAATATTGGGCGAAGTCACCCATGACCCGGCGGGCCTCCGCATCGACTGCCTTAGCCTGTATTCCTGGCTTCATGATGTGCAGAGCTGCCTCTTGAGAAGCCAAGACTGTTTCGTAAATTTCCTTGTGACGCTCGCTCGCTTTTCCAACCACGATCGTTCGTGTGAGGTCGGAGCACATGCCTCCCAAGTTGGCCCCAAAATCGAAGGTAACGAAATCTCCGCCTTCAAGTTGCTTGTCACTAGGCCTCCCGTGTGGTCTCGCTGAACGCAAGCCACTCACCACTATGGGTTCAAAGGCTAGGCCGGCCCCTGCCCTGCGGAAGTAGAACTCGATCTCAAGCCCAAGGTCGTATTCAGAAATCCCAACTCGTACGAGTCTCCGGACGTGATCCCAACAAGCGTCCGCGAGTCGGCACGCCTCGCGAACGAGACCAATCTCATCCTCGGACTTGACCATTCGAAGGTTCGCGAGAATATCCTTAGCCGCGACGAGTTCGATTCCACCCAAGGCGGACCTCCACTTCTCGTATGTGGCGTAAGGCACGGTCGTGGCTTCAAAACCAAGATTTGCCAAGCCCATAGCGCAGGCATGCTCCGCAATGAAAGTCTCGGCGAGGGTCGGATTAGCGAAGCTGAACGACTTAATCGTTCGCACCTGCTCCTGCGCTTGCAATGCGTACCGACTGTCCGTGAGAAAGCGTGCGTCGGTCGGCGTGACAAGCAGAAAGCCAAACGAGCCCGTAAAGCCGGTCGCCCAGCGAATGTTGGAGATGTCGCTGACAAGAAGGGCCGGGATCCCCGAAGCCTCTAATCTCTCCTGGACTCTCTCTATATTGGTCACTACACAACCTCCTTTTGGATCTGCGCAAGCGCTTCGAGCGCCAACACATACCCGTAACCGCCAAATCCAACGATCTGCCCAAGCGTGATCGGGGCGATTACCGAGTGACGTCGAAACTCCTCTCGATTGTGGACGTTACTCAAGTGCACTTCGATCACGGGTAAGCGAACGCCAACGAGGGCGTCACGAAGACTGATGGAATAGTGCGTCAGGCCGCCCGGATTAATAACGATTCCATCAGCCCATCGGCGATGCTCCTGAATCGTGTCGATCAGGACGCCTTCATGGTTGGACTGAAGAGTTCTAAGTTCCATGCCAAGCTCTTCCGCCGTCAGCTTGATCTGTTCCTCTATCTGCTCGAGCGGCTGCTTACCATACACGTCAGGCTCCCGAAAGCCGGTGAGGTTTATATTGGGCCCATGAAGCACGAGCACGCGAACCGAGTTACGTTCCATGAAGTAGTTCCCTCAAGCGGCCGGGATCGATCGCATCGTCAGGCAGGAGGTGCGGAATGCCGTCGACTATCGCGAAGCCAAAACCGCAGACGCTGCAGACAAGGTAGCCGGTTTCGATAGAGAACGGCGGTCGGGCGTCCTCCAATGGGCAGCCCAGCACCTCAAGCAATTCAGGAGCCAGCATCGGCCACTTCCCTATAAACCTGCAACGTTTCGCGAGCGGCCCTGTCCCAACTAAACTCGGCTTCCCGCCTCAGGCCTCGCTCCCGCATCTCGGTCAATTTACCCTCGTCTTCCCATAGGCTAAGAATTCTAGCTGCCCAGTCCACCGCATTCCACGAATTCTCGACGAATGCGGCATCGCCTGCTATTTCAGGCAGAGCGCCTCCTCTGGAACAGAGCACAGGCGTTCCGCACCGCCAAGCCTCGAGCATAGGAATGCCAAACCCCTCGTGGAGGCTAGGAAGGACGTAGATCGAAGCCGCGGAATAAAGGAACGAAAGGTCGCCGCGCTCCACATACCCGACGCGTAATTCCGAACCGGGATCAACTGAGTTTTGCGCTCCCCAACCCTCCTTCCCTGTGATCACGAGCGGCAGATGCATCTCCTTTTGCAGGAGACGAGCTGCCTCGGATGCCAAAGCAAAGTTCTTGCGTGGCCAGCGAGTCCCCACGCTTAACATATAAGGCCCCTCGATTCCGAATCGATTCAATACTTCTTCACGCGCATGCTGTTTGGGCACTCGTTGGATCCAAGGGGGACACGCATTGTATATGGGCCGTATCTTGTGTTCGAATCCGGGAATATAGAAGTCGATTTCCTTTTTGGATGTGTGAGAGACTGTGATTACGGCCGATGCGCGACGAACGCTGGATGGGACGGTTTTCCGCAGTATTGTGCGGTGGCGTAAAGGAAACCAAGTCGGGTTGATGAAAAACGAGACATCGTGTACGGTCGTCACGCCATGGCGGCCCGCTAAAGGGCTAAGGCTGTACTGGGTGTGAATAACATCGGCAAGATCCCGCTTTGCGGCAAGGGGAAACGCAACGTAGCTCCACCAGCGCGCCGATCGCGCCGGAATAAATCTCCACGATAATTTTGGATTTTCGGGAATCCAAGAGGGCGAAGGGGCGTTCGAATAGAGCAGGAGATGAAAGTCGTCCTCAAGGGTGGCGAGCGCCTCCGTAAGGCAGGTCCAGTACGTGCTATCGCCGGTGCTCGATCCGTTAGTCAAGCGAGCGTCGATAGCAATTCGAAGACTCAAAGTTTGAACTCGATTGGCGCGGATCCTGCTACCATGAAAATATAAACCATTTCGTAATAGGAATTATATGAAGAAGCGCAAGCCCCCCATCGTTCTAGCCAGCTTTCTGATCCTTCTTGTCGGAGCCGGCCTTATCTTCAATGCTAGCTTCCAAGCCAAGCCTGAGGCTCCCAAGCCGAGCGCGGCAGACCTTGAGAGCGCCAAAAATCTCCAGAGCAGGGCACCGGATTCACCAACGAAGACCGTTACGTCGCTGAAGAATAGTTTCCCTCAAAAGCGCGGGGATTCGACATCCCGTCCGGGCGCGGAAGGGCCAGCGCCCTCTGTACACGTGGTCAAGCCTTCTTCCGTTGCCCCCCAGAATAACGATCCAAACCGAACCGTGGGGCAATGGTACGCTCCCGAAAGCACAAAGAAAATCGGACGGTGACTTAGGGGAAGGTTGGCACAACGAGCAGTCGGCCGTTCTCGCCGACTAGTCGCACCAGGTCGGTTTTGTAGGCGTCGTCTAGGCGCCGATCTTCCAGGAGGGCTGGCATGCTGCCATCGTAAGTGATGCTGCCATTTGACAGCAAGATTGCTCTATCTGCAGCCCTCGCGGCCCAGTTCAAGTCGTGCACCGCGACCAAGATCGTCTTCCCGGCCTCGCTCAATTGACGCAGTAGAGCGATGAGCAATCCCTGATGCGAGAAATCCATGTGAGAAGATGGTTCGTCCAGAAGAACATATGGGGTCTCCTGGGCGATCGCTCGAGCTATAAGAACTCTCTGTTTCTCGCCCCCGCTTAACTCTCCGAACGGTCGGGACGCTAGGTGCGAAGCGTCCGCCATTGCCAAAGCCTCGGAGGAGACGCTTAGATCTTCCTGAGTTTCGAAGAAACCAGTGGACTTACTCAAGCGGCCCATCGCTACAACTTCGGCAACCGTAAAGGGGAATTCGATCGACTCGCTTTGGGGAACCGTCGCGACGAGCAGAGCTCGTCGGGGCGCAGGAAGCAAGTGAACGTCGAGGTCTCCAATGAAGACGTGGCCATGAAGCGGCTTGCGGATGCCCGATAGACAGTCCATTAGAGTCGATTTTCCCGACCCGTTCGGCCCAAGGAGCGCCGTCACTCTTCCAGACACACCAAGATTGACGTTGGTCAAAACGGTGCGGTTTTTGAAACCTACATCAAGGTTCTCGCAACGCAACGAAGAACTAGCCAATGGGGTCATCCATAACCCCTTGCGAGAAAGCCCGATACATTTCGGCATAGGGTCCATCTCGCTCCAGCAATTCCCGGTGGGTGCCCACTTCGATCACTCTTCCCTGCCTGAGATGAAGAATGCGATCCGCCCGAGCAGCTGTCGTGAGTCGGTGAGCGATGAATAGTGTCGTGCGGCTCTTCATCACTTCCTCGAGGGCGTCAGTAACCGCCCGTTCGCTATTCGCATCGAGAGCACTGGTCGCTTCATCGAGGACCAGTACCCGGGGGCGTCGCACCAAAGCCCGAGCGATCGCGATGCGCTGCATCTGGCCGCCGGAGAGTTTGACCCCACGCTCGCCTAGGTGCGGATCGGTTCGAAGCGTCATTTCGGCGACGAATTCTTCTGCGTGCGCTTGCTTCAGGGCTTCGGTGACCTCGAGATCAGAAGCGGCGGGGTTTCCCATTAAGACGTTGTCCTCGATACTGCCTGCAAATAAGAACGTCTGCTGGGGGACAACTCCAATTTGCCGGCGCAGCCAAGCAATATTTATCTGCTGAACATCGATCCCGTCAAACAACACCACTCCCCCGGTAGGATTATAAAAACGGAGAACCAAGTCGGCGATTGTGCTTTTCCCGGCTCCACTTCGGCCCACAAGGGCCAAACTTTGACCGGGCTCGATCTCGAAACTAACGTTATCGATGGCCAGAGTTCCATCCGGGTAGGAAAATGAAACGCCTCGGAACTCGATGTGCCCCCTCGGATTCTCAAGGATCTTGCCGCCAGTCCGATCGCTTGGCTCTTCCTCGACGTCCAAAATCTCGCTGTAGATTCGGTCAGATGCGGCTCGAACTTGAGCCAGCGTGTTCTTCACATTCCCCCAACTCCGGAAGCCCTGATTGATGATGTCAAGACCGAAGATGAGGGCCGCGATGTCGGCGACCTGGAGAGTGCCGCGGTAGGCAAGCCAACCGCAAATGTAAATAACCGTGGCGATGGCCAAAGCCCCGATGAACTCGACCAAGGGTCGAAGCGATGAAACTCTCTTCACGGCCGCCATCTGACTCTGGAAAGTCTTATTGACCAATCCCTCGTAGCGCTCCTCGATTGCCATTTCGGCCGAAAACGCTTTTACCACGCGCGTGCCCTGGAGCGCTTCTTGCGTCAAGGCTCCCAACTCCGCCAAGTCGTTTTGAACTTTCCGCTGGGCAAGGCGCATCTTGCGGGCATTGCGCTGGATCACAAACGCCATCGGAGGCATAAATAGCATCGCCACCAGCGCCAACTGCCACTGCAAAAAGACAATTGCCGCTAAAGCGGAAATCGCCCGGATCGGGGCGTCGATGCTATCCCGGATTATTCCGACCGAGTTCTGATAGACACCGACGTCGGTTGTAAGAATGCTCTGAATCGCCCCGCCCCGGGTTTCATTGAAGTAACTCATCGGCAGCCGCTGCAACTTTCCGAAGAGCCGGACCCGCAGGTCATTTGCAAGTTTTGTGGCGGCGTAGCTCAGATAAAAGGTCTGACCGCGCGTGAACCAATACTTCAGCCCAAACAGCCCTACGACAAACAAGCTCAACCAACCGAGTCTCGCAACCGCATTCAGAGGGGACTGATGGGTTCTGGCGTGGTTCGCTTCAACTGCTCGTAATGCCGGCCCAAAAACGGCAGGTTCGATTGCCAGCGCCGTTGCTGCATCGTGCTCCTCCGAGGCGGTGAGGGTTCGGCCAGCCGGGTGGCGTGACTCCTCGATGCGTCCGAGCACTCTTGTTATCTCGGCGGGAGATCGATGGATGCCGATCGAAAGTCTCAAGACGTCGGATTGATCCAGAACCCGTTGCTCCGAGAGATTGCCTGCGTCACTGATCGCCTGAACGCTGTACTTGATGAGGATGATCATGCCGCTGGCGAGCAGCGACGACATGATCGCGCAGAGAAGGCCCGTCATGATGGTCTTCCGCTGACGCTGGAGATCCGCCATCAGCCGCCGATCGAAATCGGGAAAGAGCTTCAACCCGAGCCACTTCATCCAACTTGGCTTATGGGGTTTCGCGTCAGCCGAAGGGGGCAACTAAAACTCCGCTTGCCCAGGCGTACGGTGGAAGGGGATTACGTCGCGAATGTTCTTCATGCCCGTCACGTACATCATCAGCCGCTCGAATCCGAGCCCGAAGCCGGAGTGTGGGGCGGACCCGAAGCGTCGCAGATCGAGATACCACCAATAAGGCTCGAGGGGCAGCCCGGCTTCTTTGATCCGAGCCTCTAGGACATCCAACCGTTCCTCACGCTGTGATCCCCCAATGATCTCACCAATTCTTGGTGCCAGCACGTCCATCGCACGCACGGTTTTGCCATCCTCGTTAGCCCTCATGTAGAAGGCCTTGATCTCTTTCGGATAGTCCGTGAGAATGACCGGGCGTCCAACCTTCTTCTCCGTCAACCAGCGCTCGTGTTCACTCTGAAGATCCGTTCCCCAAGACACAGGAAACTCGAAGCTCTCGCCGCTCGCCTCGAGCATAGACACCGCCTCCGTGTAGGTTAATCGTTCAAAGCCCGACTGGACCACGTGTGTCAGAGTAGAAAGGAGCTCGGGCTCGATACGCTTATTAAAAAAGTCGAGATCGACCGCACAAGAGTCGAGAAGGTCGCCAATTACTTCCTTTAGAAACTCCTCGGCTAGGTTCATGTTGCCCTCGAGTGAACAAAAAGCCATCTCGGGTTCAACCATCCAGAACTCAGCCAGGTGGCGACTTGTGCTGGAGTTCTCTGCTCGAAAAGTCGGTCCGAAGGTGTAAACGTTGGTGAGTCCGAGCGCAAGGCATTCCGCCTCCAATTGGCCACTGACCGTCAAAAAGGCAGGCTTGCCGAAGAAGTCGCGGTGGGGGTCGGAGTCGGCAAGCTTGTAAGCATGCTCGTCGCGACCGCAAGCCTCGGCCTGCATGGCGGTCGTAACGGCGAACATCGCGCCGGCTCCCTCGCAGTCGCTGGCGGTGATAATTGGTGTCTGAACGTACTGAAAACCGCGCTCCTGATAAAAATTATGGATGGCAAACGCCGCACGGTTTCTGACCCGGAACAGGGCCCCGAAGGTATTGCCTCGAACACGCAAGTGGGCGATCTCGCGAAGGAATTCCCACGACGCTCCTTTTTTCTGCAAAGGATAGTGCTGAGGGTCGGATGGCCCGAAAACTTCAGCTGCCTTCGCCTTGAACTCGACCGCCTGGCCAGCCGCCGGCGACTCGACAATTTCGCCATCGAAACGGACGCAGGCGCCTGTAGTCAGGAGTTTGACGGTGTCGTCTGACAACGTGCCAGCATCGATTACCACCTGAAGGTCTTCGAATGAAGAGCCGTCGTTTAGCTGGACGAACGAAACCTCTTTGCCATCGCGACGGCTCTTGACCCAGCCAAAGGCGGAAGCCGGTGACCCGTCGGCTAACTTGAAAAGGTCGCGAATATAGGTTCGCCGATAGTCCATAGACGGCCCGAGTGTACCGCTCGCTACCTTAAGTGACCGCGTCTATCCGGCGCGCCAACTCTAGATCATAGGGGGAGAGCCCCTTCACGGCGTGGGTGTTCATTGCCACTTCGACCTTCTGGTAGCCGATCGCTATGTCCGGGTGATGGTCCAAGTGGTCGGCGAGAAATCCGACCACGGTGGCAAAGACAAGACCCTTTTGGTAACCATCGAATTCGAACTTCTTACAAAGCTGCCCCTCCTTGACAGACCACCCATCGAGCTTCGCCAGGCCCGCCTTAAGTTCGTCTGAAGTCAGCTTTCTGTATTCTAATTCCATACCTGTAGATTAGCCGAGGAAGCCTAAGGAAAACTCTCAAGGAGCGACGGAACTACGAGGCCGTTTGGCGTCAAAAGCAAGCCATTAGGAGCCCGAAGAATCATCCGGGATGGCGCGAAGGCCGCCACGGGCGACTCTGGAGAACCGACCTTAGCGTCAGGGCCAGGGGTGAGGAGGCTCCCATAGTTTCCGGCAGCCCGCAATTCGACCAGATTCTTGTTGCTCCGGACATCCGGCACCTGATCCTGAAATTCGTAGCTGTAGAGCGAAAGCAGCGGGGGCGTAGGCTTGTGCCCCCCGAAGAGATCCAATGCTTGACTCATACCGTTACGCAGCACATAAGCCCCCCGATAGCTGTCCGGGGCGCCAAGCAGTGGCGTGCGCGCGGGAATGTCTCGCAATGCTTGAATCGAGCGCCGGGCATCTTCGCCCGCCTCGTGCCACACGGAGTTTTGCATCCAAAGGGCAGAAGCATAAGCGCCTCCAACCCCGGCGGCGATAAGGCACGAAAGCCAAAGCTTTGGAATAGAACCCATCAAGACGCTCAGCGCCAGACAAATTCCTAAGCTCGGCAAGTAGAGGAATCGGGAGCCCTCGGAAGTGTAGGGGTTCATTCCGAGGGGCAGAGCGGGCAGGGCAAGGAGGAAGAACCCAACGACGCCCATGAGGACAAGACGTGCATTCGTAGACCGATCCCGCACCGCGAAGAAAGCCCCGAGGCCCCCGATAAGCACAACCAAGGCGGCGAGGACCGCCGGACCCCTCTCGTCTACGGGCAGCCCGGACAATTTCAGCATTTGCATGGAGCCCGGCGAAAGCGCCTTACCGGCGTAGACCGCCGAATTCTTCGCCAGACCTGACAGGCCAACGCCAAAATAGGAGCTCTCCCCATAGCCTCCGAAAAGTTGCCCGATGATCACTACCCGTAGTCCCAAATAGACCCCGACGATCCCAAACCCGCTCGCGGCGGTCAGCAGATCCGCCTTTCGTTCCTTTAGAACCTCCCTAGTAGTAAGAACAAATAATAGAAGAAATACGGGTAGAAGAAGCGCGCTCTCTTTGCTCAATAAGGAGAGCAGAAACAGGCCACCGGCCACAGGGACTCGCCACTTGCTCCTCGAAAGGAATGAGACGCAGCACCCCAGGGCGAAAGTTGTCGCCAGGAGATCTGTACGGCCAGAGACCCAGGCAACCGCCTCCGCGTGGCAAGGAAGCAGGGCAAAGAGGAGTCCTGCAAATATAGGAACGTAGGGGAGGTCGAGCTTCAGCCGGCGAAGCAACTGACTGACGAAGACACTGACCAAAAAGGCGTTCAGGGAATGCAGGATAACATTCGTAAGGTGAAAGCCGAAGGGTTCAAGCCCCCAAATCTGCGAATCCACCCATACGGAAGCCGAGACGATCGGCCGGAAGAAAGGTTGCCCATTTCCGCTCCAAATTCCAAACGGGCCGGAGGACCGCACGGCGGCAAGCAGTCCAAAATCGTCCGAATTAAAGAAGCTGGCCAGGGGAAGCAAGTTGACGAGAAACGCTGCGACGGGAGCGAGAGCCAGCCAACTCCGCCGCGCCACCATGGGCCTATGCTACCTACGCGGCCCATCGGCTAAGATCGAGGTCTTCCAGAGACTCAAGGACAACGTCGGCCCGCGAGAGGTCGAGCTTTGCCGTTACCGGGTTCGGCGCCGCCACGCAATACATCCCGGCAGCTTTCGCCGACGCTATGCCGTTCGGAGAATCCTCCAGCGCCAATCCTTCGGCCGGCAAGACCCCTAACTGCTTGCACGCAAGCAGGTAAAGATCGGGCTGAGGCTTCGCCCGCAACACGTCTTCCCGGCACGCAATTGCGTCAAACATGCTTACGGGCATGTGCTTGGAGAGATGTCCCTCTACCCAGTCATGCTTCGAACTCGAGGCAATTCCCAGCTTCAAACCTAGTCTTCTGGCCTCCTCGACAACCCCCAAAACCCCGGGCAGCAGAGGAGCCGCCGCAATTCCTGCGAGTCGAATCTCGTTCACGCGGGCTAACGTTGCATCCTGGTCGATAGGATGCTTGAGGAGTCGAGCGAGCAGATCCTGCGGCCACTCCAGCACCTCCTCCGGCCCCCGTCCCGTCAGTCCTGCCCACCATCCATCCGGTATGGCCAACCCATGTCTAGCGAACTCCGCCTCCCAGCCGGCAACCTCCGGCGTTTCCGTATCGATAATTAGGCCGTCGAAGTCAAATATCACCGCTCGAATCGCTGGAGGCATCGCCAACCAGTATGCGTCACACCCCAAAGGGAATAACGGACAAGGGAGCCCGCAGGTACCCTGTACCCATGGCTACCGTCGAGGTGATTGCCCTCGGGGGCGTCGGAGAGATTGGAAAGAACTGCTGCGTGGTACAGCAAGGCGACGATATCGTCGTCATCGATTGCGGTTTGAGTTTCCCGAACGAGGAGATGCTGGGTGTCGACATCGTCGTCCCAGACTTCACGTACCTCGTCGAAAACAAAGAGAAGATTCGAGGCATCTTCCTCACCCACGCTCACGAGGATCACGTCGGCGGCCTCCCCTACTTGTTGAGCCAGATCAACGTCCCGGTTTATGCTTCCGAGTTCACCCACACGCTCATTAAGTCGAAGCTCGACGAGAAGCTGGCTGGAAAGCAACTCGACCTCCGTACATTTAAGTTTGGCGACATCATCGAGGCGGGCGCACTAAGCGTCGAACCTGTGCGGGTCACCCACTCGATTCCCGATAACGCCTGCATGGCCGTGCGCACGATGCACGGCATCATCTTCTTCACCGGGGACTTCAAGTTCGACTTCACTCCTGTGGATCACAAGCTCACGAATATTACGCGCATCGGAGAGCTAGGCCGGGAAGGGGTCCTCGCTCTGTTCAGCGACTCCACGAACGTGGAACGACCAGGCTGGGGCCCGTCGGAAGCCACCGTTACAGAAGGGTTGAGGCGTGTGTTCGCGGAAGCCGAGGGCCGAATCCTCCTGACAACTTTTGCGAGCAACATCCACCGCATGCAGCAGCTCATAGACGTCGCTGCGGAATTCGGGCGGAAGATTGCCACCGTCGGACGCCGAATGGAGCAGAACCTAGACATCTGCTCGCGCATGGGCTACCTCAAAATTCCGAAGGGAGTTCTGGTCAGGCTAGACGAAATCCGCGACTATCCAGACAACAAGCTCGCGATCCTAACCACGGGCTCTCAAGGCGAGCCGATGAGCGCTCTCGTCCAGATGTCGAAGGGCTCCTACGGCCGATTGCAGATTAAGAACGGCGACACCCTGATTTACTCGGCCCGCCCGATCCCGGGCAACGAAGGCGCCATTTGGCGGACCGTGAACCGCCTTTTCCAACAGGGCTGCCGCGTCATCTACGAAAGCCCAACCCCGATCCACGTCTCCGGCCATGCCTACCAGGAGGAGCTCAAGATGATGATCAACCTCACGAGGCCCTTCTATATCGCCCCCGTTCACGGTGAGCCCAGGCACCAGTTTCTTTACAATTCGATTGCCGGAGGTATGGGCTATCCCGAGCACCGGCGGTTCACGATGGAGGCAGGCGTTCCCCTTGTGTTCGAGGAAACCAATGCCGGATACGGAGAGCCGGTCGCCTGCGGCCGCGTCCTCGTCGACAACTCCGGAACACCCGGTGTCACCGACGAAGTCCTGCGCGACCGATACACGATCTCTAAGGACGGTCTCGTGATGATAACGCTGGCCGTGGACATCGAAAAGGGTGAGGTCGTAGGAGACCCCGTTCTCCAGTCGCGAGGATTCCACGGTCCCGAAGGGACTCTCGACAAGGCCTTCGATGTTCTCTGGGACAGCCTGCGCCAGCTAAGTAAGGAAGAACTCCGCGATCTTTCGCGAGTTCGGCACGAAGCGGCCGACGTCGTCCGGCGCTTCATTCAGAAGAGGACTTCGCTTCGACCGATGGTTTTGCCCTCGATCATCGAGGTTTAGGCTAACTGGCCTTCGGCAAGGGCCGATAGGCGTTGTACCGGCTGGCGTGCACGACTTGGCCATACAAGTCGCGCCAGCGGATCACCGAGACGCGATCCATAGTCTGAAGGCGCAGCCCCACTCGGTGATGGTGCGGAATAAGCCGATCGCGGATACAGTAGCGGACCTCGGCAGAGGCCTGGATAAACCCCTTTTTCAGATGAATGATTAGGTTTACCTGATCGCCTTTTCGTATGTGCACTGGGCATAGTGTGCAAAGGCCGTTGGCGCTGATGTCCAAGACCTTTACGCTGTCACATTTCCGAAAGCCCGGCACCTCAATGTCCGCGAAAAGCTCTCGGGTCGCAAACCTAGGATCTTGAGTCGACTCCCTTAAACGGATTTCACCCTCCATAAGGAAAACGAATTCGCGGTTAGTCGAGTCCTGGGTGGGAGCCTCACGGCGGAAAGTGGCGAAGAAAAAGGCCTCGTGACCTGAGCCAAAGACGTGGAATGCGAAGCGGTCTCCCGACTCGAACTCGGCGTCGCCCGAACATAGAACCGACACGACGTCTTCGCTAAAATTCCGGATTCGTCCGGTAAAAAACCTGGCGTCCCTGGTTCTCTGGAACGTAGTCCGAGTATTGACCAGTGGCACCCCGTGGGCTGGCGTTTCGCCTGTCATCGTCGTTGAGAGCCGGCTTTGGCTTCCGACCAGATTAAATAGTCGGAAGGTCGGGCGATACTTGGTAGGAAAAATCGCCCGACCTAGTGACCTAACCGGTTATGCAGGCCAAGAAAGTTACGCATCGCATGGAGCGTCTCATCGGAGACGTGATGCTCGATCCCCTCGGCATCGTTCTCCGCGACATCCGCAGGCACGCCAACCGCCAACAGGAAGGAGTGCACCAGGACGTGCCGCTCACGGGATTTTTCCGCCAATTCGCGCCCAGTATCGGTGAGAAAAATGCTGCGATAAGGCTCCGCTGTAACCAGACCCTCTCTTCGCAGCCGCTGCACTGTTCGCGATACCGATACGTGGCTGATCCCCAGCCGCTCCGCCAGGTCGACCGCCCTCGCTTCGCCCTTTTCCTGGTGGAGCGACTCGATGAGCTCGACATAATCCTCCGCCTTCTCCCGCTGATGATCCTCGCGGGTCCGCTGGAAGCGGTTTGTGCTCATCTGCCATCGTTGTAGCACAGCCGCGCGCCGAAGTAAAGTCCGGAGTGAAGGTCGGTAACCTATAGCGAGATGATCGGCAAGGTTACAGAAGAGCGAGTTAGGGTTCGCTATGGCGAAACCGACCAGATGGGCCACGCCTATTACGCAAATTATCTCTACTGGTTCGAACAGGCCCGAGGAGCCTGGTGCCGGGACCGAGGCTTCACCTACAAGAGCATCGAAGACGCGGACGCCCTCATGCCGGTAGTGGAAGCCCACCTCAAGTACAAGGGAGAGGCAACCTACGACGATTGGCTCATCGTCCGGGTCTGGATGGGCGAAATCAAACGCGCCGCTCTGAAATTCGAATACGAAGTCTTCAATGAGACCAGCGGAATCTCCGTCACGGATGGATACACCTGGCACGTCTTCATGTCGCCCGAAACTCGGCGAGCCATTGGCATCCCGCCGCAATTCCGAGAACTGCTGCTCAGAGACCCAGATGAATTTGAGCGGGTTCCATGAAGCGCCCAAAGGATAACCCTACAACCGTGCCGCACGATTCACGTAGAGTCTAAGGAATGTCGTCGACTATCGCCGAAACGGGTGCGGAAGCCGCGCTGAGGGAGCTGGAGCAAATTGCCCCCGGTGTGCCCCTGCTCGGCCTTGGCCAAACGGTCTTCTGGGATGAGCCGATGAAGGCTGGAGTCGTCCTCGCCCTGCGCAAATTTGGATTTGACCGAGAGTTCATCGCGGGGGTCCACGACACCGACTACTTCGCCAAACTTCCGGCGGGTCGGCGTCAAGCGG